>JAWVFS010000301.1:0-7493 GCA_033855795.1 Solirubrobacteraceae bacterium
GCGGCGGCGGGGCTGTCGCAGCCGAGCGTCGGCAGGTCGGCGAACGTGGCACGTGCCAGCGGCGTCGTGCGCGTGAAGGTCAGAGGCGGCCGGCGCTTCGTGCGACTGACGCGACCACGCCAGATTCCGATCGGCTCCTCGATCGATGCGAGCCGCGGTGCCGTACGGCTCACGACCGCTGCCGGCGGGCGCCGAACGCAGACCGGAGTGTTCTCGGGTGGAATCTTCTCGATCGCTCAGCGCCCCGAGCGTCACCCGGTCACGGAGTTGGTGCTGCGAGGGAGCGTGGGCGGCTGCCCCGCGTCCTCCGCGGCGCGACTTCCGGGGCGCGTTCTTCGCCGGCTGCGTGGCAGCGCCCATGGTCGTTACCGGACCCGAGGAAGGTACTCGGCCGCGACCGTCCGGGGGACCGTATGGAACACCGAGGACCGCTGCGACGGCACGCTGATCGACGTAAGCCGGGGATCGGCGTCGGCGAGCGACCTGGGGGCCGCTCGCCTCGTGCGGCCGAACGAGAGCTTCATCGCTTGGTGCTCTCCCACGGGCGACTACTGCAAGAACGCGCAGAGCTTCGGGCGGACGGCGCGGCTTCGCCTCGGCACGTTCGCCTTCGAGGGTCCCTACGGCCTGTGCGTGACCGCCCCGGACGCGAGCCGCGCATGTCGCAACTTCCCGCTCAGCCGGCCCGACCGGTTCGGCATCATGAGTTCATCCGTCGCATGGGAGGCAAGCTTCCCCAACCGCGGCCCGGGGATCTATCAGGCCGAGTGGAGCCTCGGCGGGACGCGGCTCGGACCGGTGCTGCCCTTCCAGATCGGCGGCTAGCTCAGCCCTCGTGCAGGAAGCGGTACCGGCCGCCGTGGAACAGCAGGGGCGCCACGTCCGTGTTGCTCCCGAGGGTCAGGACCTCGCCCACGAAGATCTCGTGGTCTCCGGCGGTGTGGCTGGCGCTGAGTGCGCAGTCGAGGTAGCCCACGACCCCGTCGAGGATCGGCGAGCCGGTCACCCCGATCGTGTGCGCCACCTCGCGGAAGGCATCGCGGCCGCGCGGACGGTCCTTGGACGAGAAGTAGCGCGAGAGCGGTTCCTGCTCGGCGGCGAGGATGTTGACCGCGAACACCCGGTTTCGGTCGATGTGCTCGCTCCCCTCCGCGCCGGTGCGCACGCAGACCAGCACCATCGGGGGGTCGAGCGAGAGCGAGGAGAATGCGTTGGCGGTCATGCCGTAGGCGTGCTCCTCCCCGCGGGTGGTGACCACCGTCACGCCCGTGGCGAAGACCCCCAGCGCGTTGCGGAAGTCCGCGCTGGTGAAGGCCTGTTCGGTCGCCGCCGCTTCCATGGGCTCGTTCCGCGCCGGTTCAGGCGCCGCCGTGGCTCTCCAGCCGCGACTGGATCACCTCGTCGGTGGTCCCGAGGGACTGCGCCACCAGGTCGCGGAAGGTGTCGCGCTCCATGGCCAGCAGCTTCGTGGCCTTCGTGGCCTTGACCGTCGCCTCGCGCGGGGTTTCGCGCAGGATCGAGAGCTCCCCGAAGAAATGGCCCGGCCCGAGCGTGGCCACGCTGCTGTCTCCGTCGCCCGTGCGCTCGACCTCGACCTCCCCCTCGGCGACGATGAAGAACTTGTCCGCGGGGCCTCCCTGGCGCACGATCACGTCCCCCTCGTTCGCCTCGATGACCTGCAGCGACGCCACGATGCTCTCCACCTGCTGAGTGGGGAGCTCGGTGATGACGCTGTAGGCGCGCTCGCGGTGGAATTCCGCGCCGAACTGGCCCTCCGGGGCGTCGGCGCCGGCGGACGAGTTGTCGATGAACTCGACGTCGCTGGGCGTGACGCGGAAGAAGGAGATGCTCATCGTCACCCCGGGGGAGAGGTCGGGGAACTTCCGGCCGAAGAGGTCCGCGACCCGGGCGATCTCCTCGCCGTTGAGGATCACGTTGCACTCTCCGACGCCCTGTACGCCCTTTGTCTGCTGGAGGTCCTCGGTGTAGCCGTCGATCGCGAAGGACACGACCGGGTTCTGCTCGATCTGACGCGCGGTCGTCGTGTTTGGCTTCGACCAGAAGTACAGCGTGGGCCCGTCGTTCACGTACAGGAAGGTGCTGGCACGCGGCACGGCCCTCGGCGATGCCGTGGCCAGCGTGAGCGTGTTCTGCTCGCTCAGGTAGTCGAGGACGTGCGACGGCAGGTCGACTGTGGGCTGTTCGCTGCTCAACGGGTCGTCTCCTCGGTCAAGCCGCTGGACGCGGCTATGTTATTCGGGCGGGTCCCAGCTGTAGAACTCGCGGGCCTGGGCGTCCTTCGGCGACTGCCAGGTCTCGGGGTCGTAGGGGGCGATGAACGCGTCGAGCTTCGCGCTGATCTCCTGGAACAGCGGATGCTTGCGGACGGCGTCGACCTCCGCCCCGAACTCATCCTCCGTCTCGACGTAGTGGATGTAGATGTCGTCGAGCACGAACAGGCTGCGGTGCCGCACGTGGGCGAGGCCCGGCAGCTCGCTCTGGTCGGACTCGGCGAACAGCTTCGCCACCTCGTCCTCGGATCCCGGCTTGATGCGCGCGACGATGCAGCCGCGCTTGACGTTGCGATCAGCCATTCTGGTCTCCCGCCTCCTTCTCGAGACGCTCCTTGATCACGCCCATCTGCTCCTTGGTGTTCTTGTTCATGTAGCCCTCGGCCGTCTCGTCGTCGGCGGGCGCGTCGGGCTTCATCGAGAAGTCCTGCACCCACCGCATCGCGGTGCCGCCGTCGGCCTCCTCGAAGTACCACTCGATGTTCATGAACTCGAAGGGGCCGGTTTCGATCCGGCGCGACTTCGAGCTGCGTGCCGCCGGATCCGCGACCCGCTCGGACACCCAGCTCCACACTTGGCCGTCGTACTCGGGATCCGGATGCGTGGTGAGCCGGAAGCGAACGGTGTCGCCCTCCTGTTCGAGCACCTCGGCCTTCGCGTACTCGCTGAAGAGGCTGGGCCAGCTCTCGATGTCCATCATGCGGTCCCACACGAACTCGAGCGGGGCGTCGATGGTCACGGAGTTGTCGGTGTGCGCTGCCATGTGCCTACTCTCCCTCCGCCAGCTTGCGGTTGACGTACTCGATGGACTGACCCACCGTGGTGATCTCCTGGGCGTCCTCGTCCGGGATCTCGAATCCATACTCCTGCTGCATGGCGAGCTGGATCTCCACGAACGCCAGCGAGTCCAGGCCCATGTCTTCGAACTTCGCCTCGGGGTCGTTCGTCACGTCGTCCTCCGGCAACCCCACCCGGTCCACCAGGATGCTCTTGAGGTCGTCGAAGGTGAACGTCTTGTCCGGTGACACTTTTCCTCCTTAGGTCGGGGCGGCTGCGGATTGCGGTGTGGCCAGCGCCCGAAGGGCCGGCATCTGGCGCTCGGCCGCTTCGCGGCCGGCCGCCATGAACAGGTCCGCCAGGTGGAAGTCACGCCAGCTGGCCGGTCCAAAGCGCGGGTGCAGGACCACGTCGCCGAGCTCCGCGTGCCTGATGCTGTCCTCGAGCTGGGAGAGGTCCATCACCTCCAGGATCGTCTCGAGCATCCGTACGCCCTTTCGCTTGGACTCCGTGGCCGCCGGCGGCTGCTGACCGGGCCAGGCGGGAAGCGTCTCGCGTGGCATCAGGTTGATCGACAGCACGATGTCCGCCCCGTCCTCGTAGGCGGCGCCGGTCGGCACGGGCACGAGAGCCAGACCGTCCACCAGGCGGTGCCCGGCCCGCTCGTACGGTGGGAACATGCCGGCCAGGGCGGTGGCCGCCAAGAGCGCCTCCCAGATCGGTCCCTCGCGGATGGGGGCCGGCGCGCGGTCAGTGAGATCGACGGACATCACGGTCAGCGGGATGCTCAGGTCGTCGAAGAGCCGCTCGCCGGTGGTCTCGCGGAAGATGCTGGTGATCCGCTCGAGGCCGGTCGACCCCCCCGCCAGCGAGAGCTGGAAGATCTCCCCCACCGCCTCCGGGGTGAAGGCCTCGCGCAGCGTGCGGTCGATGTCGGCGGCGCCCATTCCCAGCGCCAGGTAGGCGCCCACGATCGCTCCGATGCTGCTCCCCGAGACGCCGTCCACCACGTAGCCGGCCTCCTCGAGCGCGTACAGCGCACCCACGTGGGCGTATCCCTTCGCGCCGCCCGCCCCCAGCGCCAACCCGAGCTTGGTCCGGGACAGGTGGCGCCCGAGCCAGGCGATCTCGTGCGGCGGGAGAGGGCCGTCGCGCCCCTCCCGACCCATGGTCCGGACCACGGGGAGGGCTCCGGCGAGCCCGTCGCGGCCGAGGCCTGCGGCCGGGGCGAGCAGCAGCTCGATTCGCTGGCGGCCGAGCGCGGTCGCCTCCGCGAATCGCTCCGCCTCGGACGGCTCCTCCACCAGGATCACCGCGCGGTCGACGTGGTCGAGCAGGAGCGACGCGGACCGGCCCTCGGCGCGGGAGGCCACCACCACGGTCCCGTGCCCGTCCAGGAGATCGTCGAGTGCCGAGACGGCCTCGTGGAAGCCGCTGCGGGTGTCGAGTGACGCCACGGGCCGCGGACTCGCGGCGCGCGCAGCCTCCACGGCCGGCTCGACCGCCCCGGCCAGCGAGGGGGAGAAGATCAGGCCGACGGCCTCGCCGCGCTCGCGCTCCTCCGCAACCTCGGCGTACGACCGCCTCAGGCGGCGGCTGAGGATGCGGCTGAGGTTGACCGGGATCGACGGGTGGTGTGAGAGCAGCTCCTCGAAGCCGTCGCGCTCGAGCGCCAGCACCTCGGTTGGCGCGCTCGCCACGATGGTCGTGGAGTGCGGCTCGCCCGTGTACAGCGCGGTGGCGCCCACCACCTCGCCGCGGCGCTGCTTGGCCACCGCCCGTGGCGACTCTCCGGGTGATCCCTCGGAGAAGACCTGGACGATGCCGTCCACGATCACGAACATCTCCTCTCCCGGCTCACCCGCCCGGCAGAGCTCGGCGCCCGGCTCGAAGCTGTGCGGACGCATCTGCATCGCGATCCCGGGCAGCTCGGAGCGCTCGATCCCCTCGAACAACGTGCACCGCTCGAGCGCCGCAAACGGCGACACACCGCGCGCCATCGAGGCGGACGACATGGCGCGTTCGCTCCACAGCTCAGGCATGGACGAGCCCTCGCTTGGCGGCGCGCTCACGGAGAGCCTCGCGATCCGGCTTTCCCGACGACAGGGTGGGCAGCTCGGAGACGACCTCGACGGCGTAGGGGATCTTGTAGCCGGCGATCCCGGCGCGGGCGAAACGGCGAATCTCCTGTGGGGTGACGGTTCCTCCGGGCCGGCCCACCACGAAGGCGCACGGCGCCTCGCCCATCCGCTCGTGCGGTACCCCCACGACCGCGGCCGCGAGGACGTCGGGGTGGGTCTCGAGGAAGGCCTCGACCTCCGCCGGGAAGACGTTGAAACCGGCCACGTTCAGCATCTCCTTGGCCCGCCCGAGGATCCGCAAGCGCCCCGCCCCGTCGATCTCGCCGAGGTCCCCCGTGCGAAACCAGTCGCCGTCGAACGCATCCGCGGTGGCCTTCGGAGCGCCGCGGTAGCCGGGCGTCACGTGGGGACCGCGGACCTGCAGCTCGCCGGGCCGGCCGTCGTCGGGCGAGGCCACGCTCCGGAACTCGTATCCCGGCAGCGGGGCGCCGGCGGTGCTGCGGCGGGCCTCCGCCGGGTCGTCGGGGCGGCAACACGCGGCCGCGCCGATCTCCGTCATGCCGTAGAGGTTGAGGATCGTGGCCTCGGTGGCGTCGAGGCGCTCGATCAACCGCGGCGGGCAGGTCGCCCCGCCCACGAATCCCGCGCGAAGCCCCGGGACGCCGTCCGGGCAGGCCTCGAGCAGCCGGGCGAACACCGCGGGCGAGCCGTGCACCACGCTGGCCGCGGTTGCCGCGATCGCCTCGAGCAGCGGGTCGAGGGAGAACGTGGTGTCGACCAGCACCGCGCGACCTTCGGAGTGCAGCGAGGCAAGGAGGCAGGCGAGCCCGAACGCGTGGGATGCGGGGATCACCAGCGCGCTCGCCTCTCCCTCGCTCAGCCTGAGCAGCTCTCCGAGCACGCGGGCCTCCTGGAGCAGGCAGCCGTGCGTGACCACGGCCCCCTTCGGGGCGCCCGTGCTGCCCGAGGTGTAGAGGATCGCCGCGGCGTCCCGGTCCAGCGACCTGACGTCCGTCTCGGGCCGCGCCGGGACCCGCTCCTCCACGCCGCCCCATTCGTCCACGAGCAGGCAGCCTCGCAACGCCGGCAGCTCCGGCCCAAGCCGAGACCACAGCGCGTCGAACCGGTAGCCGCCGTGGGAGGCCGGCGAGACGATCGCCGCGGGATCCACGTCGCGCAGGATGCGCTCGAGCTCGTAGTCCCGCAGCCGGGCGCTCAGCGGGACCGCGACGGCCCCCGACTCCCAGACCGCCAGCATCGCCGCCACGATCGCGGGCGCGTTCGGCGCCACCACGGCGACCGGGGCGCCCTCCAGTGAGCGTCCCGGCCCCAGCGCGTCGAGCTCGGTCGCGATTGCACCGGCGGCCCGGCGCAGCTCGGCATAGGAGACCGGGCGATCCCGGAACACGAGCGCCGGCCGCTCGGCGCTGCCGGTCAACAGGGAGCTCGGGTCGACTCTCGGCGTCATCCCAGCGCCGAGTCCTCAGCTTGCGCGCCTGAGCACCAGCGCGCCGTTGAACCCGCCGTAGCCGCGCGCGTTGACCAGCACGGTCTCCACGTCCGCCTTGCGGGCGCTGCCGGTCACCAGCTCGAGGTCACAGCCCTCCGCCGGCTGGTCCAGATTGATCGTGGGCGGGATCACGCCGTCGCGCATGGCCATGACCGCCGCCGCCACGTCGAGCGAGGCGCCCCCCGCGTAGAGGCGCCCGACCCCGCTCTTGGGAGCGGTGACCGGGACCTCGGATGCGCGGCGGCCGAAGACCTGCTTGATCGCGCCCGCCTCGATGCGATCCCACTCCGGGATCCCGGCCGCGTCGGCGAAGATCACGTCGATCTCGTCGGTGCCCACGCCCGCGTCCTCGAGGGCCACCTGCATGGCGCGCGCGAAGCGGCGGCCGTCGGGCGCGGGCTCACCCCAGTGGTAGCCGTCCTGGGTCGCCCCGTATCCGAGGATCTCGGCGTAGATTCGCGGGGCGCCACGGTCCTTCGCCGTCGCTTCGTTCTCGGCGATGACGATCGCGCCGCCCTCACCGGGCACGTAGCCGCCGGCGTCGGCGTCGAACGGGCGGAACGCCCGCGCCGGGTCTTCGGTGGCGCTCAGGTGCCCATTCGCAATCTGGCAGGTGAGCGCGTAGGGCCCGAGCGGGGCCTCGAGGCCGCCGCTCACCACGAAGTCGACGCCCCGCCGGATCGTGCGGCGGGAGTGCTGGAGCGCCTCGAGGCCGCCCGCGCCCTCCGAGATGACGACCCCGCACGGGCCCTTCATGTTGTGCTTGATCGCAACCTGGCCGGTCGTCGCGGCGTAGAACCAGGCGATCGACTGGTAGGCACCGACGAACCCGGG
>JAWVFS010000302.1:0-8361 GCA_033855795.1 Solirubrobacteraceae bacterium
AGGGCAAGACCGACCGGCTGAACGGGCTCAAGGAGAACGTGATCATCGGCAAGCTGATCCCGGCCGCGACCGGCTTGAAGCGCTACCGACGGATCGAGATCGAGCCCTCCGAGCCGCTCCCGCGCGCGATCGACGAGGTCGGCATGCTCGAGGACGGTGCGTTCGCCGCCGAGCTCGGCCTCAACGACGGCGAGGAGGCGCCGGGCTTCGGGGCGTCGTTCGAGTCCGACCTCTCCGACCTCGAGGCGATGGGCACGGGCGACGGCGAGGGCTTTGCGGAGGAGCTCGCCTCGCTCGACGTGCCGCCGGCCGACGACGACGGCAAGAAGAAGGACTAACCGGTCGCTAGTCGCTGGTCGCCAGAGCTTGGGCCCAGTGCTCGAGCTCGGCGACGTGGTGGTCTGTGATGCCGGTCTGTGGCTCGGTCGTGAGTAGAAGGGTCGGGCCTGGGCGCTGGCTCGCCCACTGTTGACAGCCCGCGTGGTCGTCGTCGATCCACGCCAGCGGCCGGTGCGCGCCGGCGTAGGCCTCGATCGCGTCGAGCTTCCAATGGCGATCGTCCCAGTCGGGCGCCGAGGGAAATGTGAGGAAGTGGAGCGGACCGGGTAAGCCCAGTGCATGGGGAAGGGTTTCGTTGGCGCGTTCTTCCCAACCGGTGCACCAGACGAGCTCATAGCGCAGGGACAGGCGACGCAGGTGGTCGCCGGCGACGGCCGAAAGGTAGTGCAGGACGCCATCGACCGAAAGAAACGAGCCCGCTGGACGTTCGTCCGGTTGGAAGCCGAATAGCGAGATCACCCCGTCCACATCCACCAGGAGCAGAGGTTTTGCTCGATTTGCAGGCATTTTCAAGTGACCATCGTTACGCAACATCCCCGCTCGACCCTCGCTAGCCTTCCGTGCTCCGTTTGGGGCGTTAAGCGGGAAGCCGGCGAGACCGATAGCACAGACATCGGGCTCGCCGCAGGCCCCGGCGGAACGATTCTCATCCCATGACGCTTCAACTCGGCATCTTTATGGCGCTCGCGTGCGCCTTCGCGACGAACCTCGGGTTCCTCTACAAGTACCGGGGGGCTCGAGACGCGGCGTCGGTCGACATCCGTCACCCGCTGCGTTCCGCGGGCTCGCTCTTCGGGTCGAAGTGGTTCGCCATCGGCATGATCGTGGCGACCGGGGCGTGGGGCTTCCACGTCCTTGCGCTGGCGCTGGCCCCGATGAGCGTCGTCCAGGTCGTGCTGTCCGGCGGCGTCGTGCTGCTCGCCGTGATGGCCGAGCGGCTCTTCGGCTTCGAGGTCGGGCTCCGCCAGTGGGCGGGCGTGGCGTTCACAGCGCTCGGGCTGATCCTGCTCGGCGTGACCCTTCCCGCGACCGGCGGCTCGCACTCGCAGTTCTCCGTAGCCGGGATGATCGCCTTCGAGGGCGCCCTGGTCGGCGTCGGCGGCCTGCTCATCATGGGCAAGCGCCTGGGCGGACCGGCCGAGCACCACGGCATGATGCTCGGCGCCGCCGCGGGCATCCTGTTCGGAGTGTCCGACATCGCGATCAAGGCCATCACCGGAGTCATGAGCGACGCCGGCGTGGCGGCCGGCCTGCTCAGCCCGTGGACCCTGACCGCCGTGATCGCTTCCGTCGCAGCCTTCTACGCATCGGCCCGCGGGCTCCAGGACGGCGAGGCGGTCCCCGTGATCGCGGTCACCGGCACCGCCGCGAACGTGGCCGGCATCGCCGGCGGCATCATCGTCTTCGGCGACCCCCTGCCCGCCGACCCGATGGGCATCGTCGTCCAGGTCGCCGCCTTCCTGATGGTCTGCGTCGCCGCCGCACTGACGCCCGCGCCGGTGCGCGCCGCCGGCCACGCCAGCGCGTAGCGCCGGCTCGCTACATCGGGGCGATTGCGCGCCGCCGGTCGCGGCCGCTGCGCCGGTCGGGCGGCCCGACTCGACGCTCGACCGTGCGCGTCCCCTGAACCGCCGGCCGAGAGCGCCGGTCGCCGCCCCTGCGACGGTCGCCGGCGCTGCGCCGTTCCACGCCGATCGTCCCCATCGCCCGTTCGCCGTTGTCGTGCTCTCGAGCAGGCATCGCCCGCCGGAGCACGACCGGGACTGTCGCGAGCGCCAGCGATACGGCGATCCACATCACGAGCGCCAACAGCCACCAGGTCATTCCGTGCCAATCTCCGCGAGCGTCGAGGGGGCGATACAGGGATAAGGGGCCGATGGCGGCGAAAGGTTGGGCGGTTGTGCCGTCTCCGGTTCCCCCTTGACGGGCGGCTCGCAATCGGCCAACGTCTGGTGCGGTGACGCCCCCCAGGGAAAGGCGGGGCGTCCGCAGGCGGGTCCGGGAGGTGCCATGCCAGCCGCTGTTATCCGACATCACGACGCTTCGGGCGTGCGGAAACCGCGTCCGCTGTTTGCGCTGCTCGCCGACGATCGGCTCGTCGACCACGTGCGGCGGGGGAGCCACGCGGCCTTCGAGGAGCTCTACGAGCGCCACCATCGGGGCATGCTGGCGTTTTGCCACCACATGCTCGGCTCCCGACACGATGCCGAGGAGGCGGTGCAGCAGACGTTCGCGGCCGGCTACGGCGACCTGCACGCGGGCGAGGGGCCCGTCGCCCTGAAGCCATGGCTGTACGGGATCGCCCGCCATCGCTGCCTGGCCATTCTGCGCAAGCGCCGACTGGACGGCGGTTCGGATGAGGCGCACGAGGGCGTGGCTCCAGACGTCACCGAGGAGGCCGAGCGCCGGTCCGACGTTCGCGACATGCTCCTTGGCGTCAGCCGCCTGCCGGAGCCGCAGCGCACCGCGCTCGTCCTCTTCGGACTCTGCGGCCACTCCCAGGCCGATGTCGCCGCGGTCCTGCACTGCGACGACGCGCGGGTCCGCGCCCTCGTGTACCAGGCGCGCAAATCGCTGCAGGAGGACCGCCGCGCGCGGGAGATCCCCTGCCAGGAGATTCGCGAGCGGCTCGCGCTCGGCCGCGGCGGGGCGCTGAGGCGGCGGGCCATGCGCCGGCACATCAAGTTCTGTCCCGGCTGCGCCGAGTTCCGGGCCGAGGTCCTGCGCCAACGGCGGCTGATGGGGCTCGTCGCCCCGGCGTTGCCGTCCGTCACTCTCAAGTCCAAGGTGCTTGCCGCCGCCGGTGTGGCGAGTGGCGGCGGTGCCGGAGGCGGTTCTGCGGTCGGGGTCGGAGGATCGCTGGGCACCGCAAAGCTGGTCGCCGCCGCCCTGCTGGTGGCGGCCACCCCGATCGGCGAGAGGATCCTCGTGCGGCAGGGCGCGGACCGGGCCTCGCCGGCCGGCCACGTCCATTCGAGCACGGCCGGCTCGTCCGGCGCAGGGGCTCCGGTCGTCGGTCCGTCGGTGAGCGCGCACGCGCCGCTGAGCTCGATGCGAGCGGCACGTGAAGGACGCACCCTCGGTCTGGGCGGTGGGTTCGAGGCCGCCGCGGGTCCAGGGGCGGCAGCCCGGCCGGCGCGGCCGCCGGGCTCCGACGTCGTCGCGGGCGCCGGTCCGGCGCCGCCCGCCGCCGCAAAGCCGGGCGCGGGCGGGCAGAGGCCCGAAGCCCCGCAGCAGGCGCGGCGTAGGGGCTCGGAGGACCGGAGCCGGGGCGCCTCCAGGGGAAAGGCATCGGCCCACAGGCCGGCATCGGCCGGCGCTGCGCCGGGTTCGCATGGCCAGGGCCCCGGCACGGCCGATCACGGCGCGCCGTCCTCACAGACCCCGGCGCCTGCGCCCGCGTCTCCGGCCGGGAGGGACCCGGGCGGGGGCGATCCGAAGCGCCCGCCCTGCGCGGTGCCCTCGGTCGGCGTCGGCCCGGTCGTCGCGCCGCCTGGGTGTTAGATGAGTGATTCCACGACCCCGCGCGACGTCTTCTAGCCGCCGCTCCCTTCCAGGATCACCCGTGCGAGCAATGGGGGATCGTCGGAGAACGGGACGTGGCCGCAGCCGGGGAGGCTAACGTGGCGCGCCTCGGGTCGCCGTGCCCGGGCGCGCGCGGCCTGGCGGGGGAGGAGCAGGCGATCGCGGGTGCCCCAGGCGATCGTGACCGGGACGTCGAGGCGTTCCGTCCACCGGTAGCCAGCCACGAGCGAGTCGCGCACCTCCGGTTCGAAGCCTGGGGAGAGCACGAGGTTGCGCGTGGCCTCCACCGCGTCCTCCGCGTTCATGCGCCAGGGCCGGCCGACGAGCTGTGACTCGAGCAGCGTCCGGCCCACAGCCGTCCCGAGCAGCGCGGGCGCGAAGGGCAGCATGGCGCGGGCCGTTCCGCGAATGACGCGCAGCGAGGCGCGGCAGTACGCCGCTTCGCGCGCCGTCCAGAAGCCGATCGGCGAGATGGCGGTCACCGAGCGCGCCCGACCGAGCCGGCCCAGCTCGTAGGCGATGCCGCCGCCGAGCGAGAACCCGGCGACATGGGCGTCGCGGAGGCCCAGGCCGTCCAGGAGCCCGGCGACGGCCTCGGCGAACGCCCGCGGTGTGTGGGGTGCGGCCGCGGGGAACGGCGGCGAGGCACCGAAGCCGGGAAGGTCCGGCGCGATCACGTCGCGTCGCGCGGCCAGGGCCTCGAGCACCGGCCGAAACGCCTGCCACTGGCTTCCGGTTCCGTGCACAAGCAGCAGCGGATCGCCGGCGCCCGCGCGGTGGTGGGCGAGCTCCATCGGCGACGAACTGTAACTGAGTGATCGTCGTACTCCATTCCGGACAAGCTCAGGCGGCGACTTCGTCCGCGGCGAGGCTGGCGTCGCCTCTGGGCGGGCGCTACCGTTGTACGGAGAGGCAAAACGACGACCGCGAGGAGCCGGATCGCGCACATGGCCACCACCGAGCACTCCGCCACCGCCCAGGGCAGCCTTCAGGAGCTGGCGAAGCGCCACCTGTGGATGCACTTCACGCGGATGGGCGCCTACGCCGACCACGACGTCCCGATCATCGTGCGCGGCGAGGGCTGCCACGTCTACGACGAGCATGGCAACCGCTACTTCGACGGCCTGTCCGCGCTGTTCTGCGTGAACATCGGCCACGGGCGGGCCGACGTCGCCCAGGCCGGCGCAGACCAGGCCCGCGAGCTGGGCTTCTACACCAACTGGTCCTATGCGCACCCGCGCGCGATCGAGCTCGCGGCGCGGGTGGCGTCGCTGGCTCCCGGCGACCTCAACCGCGTGTTCTTCACCAGCGGCGGCAGCGAGGCGGTCGAGTCCGCGATCAAGCTCGCGCGCCAGTACCACAAGCTCACCGGCAACCCGACCAAGACGAAGTTGATCGCGCGGGAGATCGCCTACCACGGGACCACGCTCGGCGCGCTGAGCGCCACGGGCATCACCGGGCTGCGCACGCCCTTCGAGCCGCTCGCCCCCGGGGGGTGCCACGTCCCGAACACCAACCTCTACCGGATGCCCGCGGGTATGACCGCCGATGGCTTCGCCGAGGCGATCGCCGACCGGATCGAGTTCGAGGGCCCCGAAACAGTGGCCGCGGTCATCCTCGAGCCGGTGCAGAACGCCGGTGGCTGCTTCACGCCCCCGGACGGCTACTTCCAGCGGGTGCGCGAGATCTGCGACGCCAACGAGGTCCTCCTCATCTCCGACGAGGTGATCTGCTCGTGGGGGCGGCTGGGCGAGTACTTCGGCGCCGACCGCTACGGGTATGAGCCGGACATCATCACGACGGCCAAGGGCATCACCAGCGCCTATGCCGCAATGGGGGCCGCGATCGTCTCCGACCGTGTGGCCGCGCCCTTCATGGAGGGGACGAACACGTTCATGCACGGCATCACGTTCGCCGGCCATCCGATCGCCGCCGCGGTCGCGATGGCCAACCTCGACGTCTTCGAGCGCGAAGGGATCGTCGACCACGTCCGGACGAACGAGCCCGTCTTCCGGGCGGCGCTGGAATCCCTGCGCGACATCCCGATCGTCGGCGACGTCCGCGGCGCGGGGTACTTCCAGGCCATCGAGCTGGTCAAGGATCGCGACACCAAGGAGTCCTTCAACGTGGACGAGTCCGAGACCCTCCTGCGGGGCTTCCTGTCCGGCGAGCTCTTCAAGCGCGGGCTGATCTGCCGGGCGGACGACCGCGGCGACCCGGTGATCCAGCTCTCGCCGCCCCTGATCGCGGGCCCGGCGGAATTCGACGAGATCGTCGCCATCCTGCGTCCCGTGCTCGAGGAGGCGTCCGAGCGCATGCTGGGGCAGGGCCGACACGGACCGCTCCACTCGGGCGACGCGACCGTCGGACGGCGCGCCGGCTGACGCGAGTCGAATGCTCACGCTGGCGGAGCTGCTGCGGGACCTCGACCTCGGCCTGCTGGCCGGCGGGGCCCACGCGGACGCGCCCGTGCGCTGGGTCCACATCTCCGAGCTACTGGATCCCACGCCCTGGCTGTCCGGCGGCGAGCTTCTCCTGACCACGGGAATGCAGCTGGAGAGCGCCAAGCGCCAGCGCGAGTTCGTCGCTCGCCTCGCCGACCACCAGCTCGCCGGCCTCGGCGTGGGGACGGGGTTCGCCCACGCCGAGGTGCCACCACCGCTCCTGAAGGCCGCCGCCGAGCGCGACTTCCCGGTCTTCGAGGTGCCCTATGACGTCCCGTTCATCGCGCTGACCGAGAAGGCGTTCACGCGACTGGTGAACGAGCAGTACGCGGTGCTCCAGCGCAGCATCGCCGCGCACGAGCGCCTCGAGCGGATCGTGCTCGCCGAGCGTGGCCTCGACGCCGTGGTCGCCGCGCTGTCCACGCTGATCGGCGGCGCGGCCATGGTGTTCGACCCGCGCGGCGAGCCGCTCGTGTCCCGCGCGTTCCGCAAGCCGATCGGCGACGGCGTCGTGACCTCCCTCTCGCTCGAGCTGCGCTCCCGCGGCCGCGCCGGCCAGCGCCGCGGATTCGTGCCCAACGACCCGGCGCTCGGCGACGGTGCGATCGCGCTCCCGATCGCGGCCGGCGGGGTGCCCGCGCCGAACGGCAACCCGCCGCAGGCGTGGCTGGTGGCGGCGAAGGACGGCGGCGGCCTGACCGAGTTCGACCGGCTCACCCTGCATCAGGCGGTCACCATCGTCGCGCTCGAGCTGCTGCGCCGGCGCATCGCCGAGGAGACCGAGCGGCGGCTAGCGGGCGACGTGCTGTCCGAGCTCGTCGCCGGCCAGGTCGCCGGCCGCGAGCTCGCCCGCAGGCTCGAGCCCTTCGGGATCGGCGAACGAACCATTGCGATCGTGCTCGCTCCGGGACCCACCCGTGCGGCGGCTGTCGAGGCGGCTCTCGGCGTCGCCGTGCGGGATGAGGTGGACGCGGGGCTCGTCGCCGCGCACGGCCCGCTCGTGTGCGCGCTGCTGCCCGCCGGCGAGGAGGGCGAGGAGGAGCTGTTCGCCCTCGCCGAGCGCGTGACCGAGCGCCTGCCCGCCGGCGCCGACGACGAACCGTTGCGCGCCGGCGCCGGCCGCGCCGTGCCGGCCCCCGAAGCGCGGCGCTCCTACCACGAGGCGCGCTGCGCACTCGAGGCCAGCGGGTTCGCGAGCGCGGGGAGCGGAGCCGACGGCAACGGCGCCGCCAGGGGCGGGAACGGAGACGGGCGCGGCGAGGCGCGGGCGGGACGCGTGGCGACGTATCGCGACCTCGGGTCCTTCCAGCTGCTGCTGTCTCTGCAGGACGACGACGCCCTGCGGCTGTTCTGCGACTCGATCCTCGGCCCGATCGAGACCTCCGACGGCCACTACGGCGACGAGCTGATGCGTTCGCTCGAGGCGTTCATCGAGTGCAACGGCCAGTGGGAGCGCGCGGCCCAGCGGCTGTACTGCCACCGCCACACGCTCCGCTACCGCATCCGCAAGGTCGAGGAGCTGACCGGGCGTGACCTCGCCAACGCTCGGGACCGGATCGAGTTCTGGCTCGCGCTGCGCGGCCGGGAGCTGGCCCGGTGAGGGTGGCCGTGCTCGGCGCGGGCGGCACGATCGCCCCTGCCCTCGTGCGCGACCTTGCCGAGTCGCCCGAGGTCGACGGGCTCACGCTGCTCGACTCCGACGGCGCTCGGGTGCGTGCGGTGGCCGAGGCCCACGGCGGGGGGAACGCGACGGCGGCGGCCGTGGACGCCGCCGACCCGCAGGCGCTCACGCTCGCGCTCGAGGGCTGCGGGCTTCTGGTCAACGCGGCGTCCTACCGGGTGAACCTCCTGGCAATGGACGCGTGCATCGTGGCCGGCTGCGGTTACATCGACCTCGGCGGCCTCTACCACGTCACCGCGCGCCAGCTCGAGCGCTCCGACGAGCTGGCCGAGCGCGGCCTGCTCGCGGTACTCGGCGTCGGTGCGGGACCGGGGAAGACCAACGTCATGGCGTCGCGCGCCGCCCGCGAGCTGGACCGGGTCGCGCGCGTGC
>JAWVFS010000303.1:0-2558 GCA_033855795.1 Solirubrobacteraceae bacterium
ATCCGGCTGCCCATCGTGCGGATGATGCGCCAGCCGCCGGTGTAGGTGCCCAGCGCGATCGCCGCGGCGGCGGAGATCACGACCCACTGGGGCACATGGAATTTCGCCGGGTCCGACGACAGGTTCCCGTTGGCGATTAGGGCGAGCGTGATCACGCCCATGGTCTTCTGGGCGTCGTTCGTCCCGTGCGCGAGCGCGAGCAGTCCGCCCGAGGCGATCTGGCCCGCGCGGAACCCACGATTGACCGGGCCCGGGCGCTGTCGCCCGATGATCCGGTAGGCCATGAGGATCGCCAGCCCGGCCGCGACGAAGGCCAGGACCGGCGCGATCAGGCCCGGTACGACGACCTTCGACAGGAGCCCCTCGCCATTGATCGCGCTGCTCCCGGCAGCCACGAAGGTCGCGCCCACGACGCCGCCGATCAGGGCGTGCGAGGACGACGACGGCAGCCCGAAGTACCAGGTGACGAGATTCCACGCGATCGCCCCCACCAGTCCCGCGAAGATGATCGTGGTCGTCACATCGGTCGCCGACACGATCCCCTTCGCCACCGTCGCCGCCACCTTCAGCGAGATGAACGCGCCGACGAAGTTCAGGATCGCCGCGAACGTGACGGCCAGCCGCGGCGACATGGCGCGCGTCGAGATCGACGTCGCCACCACGTTCGCGGTGTCGTGGAAGCCGTTGGTGAAGTCGAACGCCAGCGCCGTGGCGATGACGATGACCAGGATGAGGTCGCTCTCCATCCCCAGGGCTCAGGAGTTCTTGATGACGATCCCCTCGAGGATGTTCGCCACCTTCTCGGTGGCGTCGATGGCGGCCTCGAGCCGTTCGAAGATGTCCTTCCAGCGAATCACGAACATCGGGTCGATGCCGGCGTCGAACAGCGACGCCATCGCCTCGCGGCTCACGCGGTCGCCGTCGTTCTCGAGCCGGTTGATCTCGACGGTGTAGTGCGAGATGTCCTTGAACGTGCGCATTCGCGGCATCGCCTCGGCGATCTGGCGCGATGCCTGAAGCAGGATGTGGGCCAGCCGCTGCCCCTGGGCCATCGGCGCCTCGATCTTGTAGAGGCCCATGTAGTCGGCGACCTCCTCGGTGAAGTCGACGATGTCGTCCAGCGCCGAGGCCAGCTCGTAGATGTCCTCCCGGTCGATCGGGGTCACGAACGTCTGGTTGAGGCGCTGGATGATGTCGTGCGTGATCCGGTCTCCGTCCTGCTCACAGATCAGGATCTCTCGGGCCAGGTCGGCCCGCTCCGGGTAGGAGCCCAGCATCTGATCGAGCATGTCCGCGGCGCGCACGATGTTGCCCGCGGCCTCCTCGAACAGGTCGAAGAACTGGCGGTCGTTGGGGACGAATACCTGGCTCAGCCGGCTCATCCCCGTGAAAGCTATGTGAAAGGGCAGTCGTCAGTCGTCAGACGTTAGTCGTCAGAAGCTGGGCCCGAGCCCTCGCAACTGACGACTGAGGACTGACGGCTGACGACTATTCAGCTCAGCAAGTCGTACGCGCCACCGTGAGTGCCTTCGAGGCGCTCACGGAACTCCGCAAACTCGTCCGGATCTATCGAATACGTGTGATCGTGCTGCGGGAAGCGCCCCTCTCGGACATCATCGGCGAAGTGGCGCACGCCGTCGGTCATCGCGTCGAGCAGGTCGGCGTAGCGCTTGACGAAGCGCGCGCCGTGGCCCTCGCGAATGCCCAGCAGGTCGTGGAACACCAGCACCTGGCCGTCGGTCGCCGGTCCGGCGCCGATCCCGACCACGGGGATCTCGACGCGCTCCATCAGCGCCTCCGACACGGCGGCCGGGATGGCCTCGAACACGAGCGAGAAGCAGCCGGCCTGCTCGAGCGCGACCGCGTCGCGCGCAACCCGGAGGGCCCGCTCGGCCGTGCGGCCCTGAGCCTTGTAGCCGCCGAGTGCGGTCGCCGTCTGGGGGGTGAGGCCGACGTGGCCCATCACGGGGATGCCGGCGCGGGCGATCGCGTGGGCGCGCGAGACGCTGGCGCCGCCGCCCTCGAGCTTGACGGCGTCGCAGCCCGCCTCCTTGACGAACCGCTGGGCGGTGGCGATCGCCTGCTCGTCGGAGGCCTCATAGGATCCGAAGGGCAGGTCGCCGACGAGCAGCGGCGTGCGCAGCCCGCGCCGCACGGCGGAGGCGAGCATGAGCATCTCGTCGAGCGATACGGGGACGGTGGACGGGTAGCCGAGCACCGTCATGGCGCCGGAGTCCCCGACCAACACGAGGTCGACACCGGCCGCCTCGGCGACCTGGGCGCTCGGGTAGTCGTAGGCGGTGACCATCACGATCGGCTCGCCCAGCCGCTTCTTCTCGGCCAGGGCCGGAAGCGTGAGGGGCAGGCGGTCGGCTCCGGGGGTCTCGGGAACCTTGGGTGTGGTTGACATGTCTTGCCTCCTTCGTGGTTGGCGCCCCCTCAGGCGAGGAGGGTCGCCACCTCGGCATCGATGGAGTTGATGGCGTTGTGCGCGTCGACGTGCACGACTCGCGGCTCGTACTCGCCCAGCTCGGCGGCGTCGTACTGGGCGTAGGAGA
>JAWVFS010000304.1:0-10869 GCA_033855795.1 Solirubrobacteraceae bacterium
GCGGCCTCGCTGGGCATCGACGCCCCGGCCCTCCCCAACCGCGTGGCCAAGCTCCCGGTCTCGGTCGACGACTTCGCACTTCACACGGGCGAACAGGCCTATCCGGAGTGGGAAGCGGACGTGCTGCGCGCGGTCGCCGACCGGCCGTTCACCTCGATCGGGCTCCACGACTGCTACGCACACCACTGGCTGCCGCACTACCCCGCGTTCCTGGAAAAGCTGACGGCCCTGGCGCAGCCACGCACATTTGACGACGTGGCCGCCGACGTCTTCCTGGCACATGCGGCCTGACGAGCTCCCGTTCGTCTCGGTGGTGGTGCCGACGGCCGCCCGGACGCGGCTCCTGGCCGACTGCCTGCGAACCCTCCTCGCCCAGGACTATCCGGCCGATCGCTACGAGGTGATCGTCGCCCACAACGGGCGCGCGGACGGGCCCCCGCTTCCCGGAGATCTCCAGGAGCGGGAGGAGCCGCCGGCGCTCCGGCACCTGCGGATCGCGCGGCGCGACGCCAATGCGGCGCGCAACGCCGGTCTGAGGGCGGCGCGCGGCGATCCCATCTGCCTGGTGGACGACGACGTCCTGATCCCCGGCGGTTGGCTGCGCACCGTGGTCGACGGAGCCCGGCGGCACCCATCAGCCGGGTGTCTCGGGGGGCCGGTCAGGCCGCGCTTCGAGGCGTCCGAGCCGCGGACCTGCGATTGCCACGAGCTGGCCGGGGCGCGCCTCGACGAGGGGCCGTCGGACGCCGTCGTCGACGAGGTCTGGAGCTGCAACATGGCCATTCGCCGCGGCTCCCTCGAGCGCGTCGGCGCTCTGCGCGAGGGGCTGGCGGTCGTGCACGAGTCCGAATGGGAGGGCCGGCTCCACCAGGCCGGCGGCACGATCGTCTACCTGCCCGATGCCTGGCTGTGGCATCGCCGACTGAGCTCCGACGTCGCGCCGTGGAGCCTCGTGCGCGACAACTTCCGGCTGGGCTACTCCGTGGTCGCGCTGGGCCAGCGGCATCCGGCCGGCCGCGCCTGCCGGACGGCCGCCGCGTCGCTCGCCCACGCCGTGGGCCACCGCTGCACGCGCGGCCTCACCGATGCGATGCGCGCGCTGGGCTCGCTCTCGGCCATCGCGGCCGGCCGCCGGCGCCGGCCGTGGGCGACCTCACTGCGCTAGGCGAAGGAGGCGCTCGAGGCCGGCGCGCCGGTGGGTCGAGGACGCGTGTTCCACCGCCCAGGCCCGGGCCGCGCGGCCCATGCGTCGCCGCAGGTCCTCGTCCCCGGCGAGCGCCGCGAGCTTCTCGGCGAGCGCTTCGGGATTGCGGCGCGGCACGATGAGGGCGGCCTGCCCGTCGAGACCCGGCTCGCCGAGCGGGCCCGGATCCGAGAGGACCGCCGGCGTGCCGCACGCCAGCGCTCGGAGCGCGGCCTGCGGCAGCCCATCCACCACCGAGGCGCCGAGGAAGACATCGGCCGAGCGCAGGCGATCGCGGAGCTCGTGCGGCGCGACCGGGCCCGAGAACCGGACCTCGTCGACCACACCGAGTTGGTGGCGCGCGAACGTGAGCGCGGCGAGGTACTCGCCGTCGCCGACGATCGTGTACTCGGTGTGGACGCCCGCGTCGCGCAGCAGCCTCACCGCGTGGATCGCGTGCTCGAATCCCTGCATCCACTCCAGATCGTCGGCGCTGACGATCCGAAGGGTCCCCGGGGGCGGCTGGTCTGACTCCTCCTGCGCCGGCGCGAAGAATGTGTCCCCGACCGGCGGCGGAACCACGGCGCGCGGGAGGTCCGGGGGCAGGCCCCGCTCCAGCGCCCGGTGCTCCAGGGCCCGATCCGGGAGGTGAACCGCCGCGGCGCGCGCGCAGACCGCGTCCCAGCCGGCGAAGGGCTCGGACCCCGAGGCGTAGAGGTCGTCCGCGGTGAGGCCGACCACGATGGCGCAGGCCAGCGCGTCGGTCACGGCGAGCCACTCGGCGGCCGAGCGCCCCGAGTCGAAGTGGACCACCTGGGGGCGCATGGCCACCAGGCGCCCCGCGAGCTGACGCCGGCACCAGACGCGAGCCACGTCGCGCGGCACCCGCAGCGAACGCCACGCTGCCGCGGGGCGGCGCGTCGCCGCCCGGGCCAGCGCCACCCCGGCCCCGACGCGGGGCGCGCGCGCCCAGCACGATGCGGGGGCGAGCAGCCGGGCGTCCCAACCGGCCTCGTGAAGGCCCTGGAGGTCACCGGCGTCGTTGCCGACAAGCACGACTCGCCCGGCAACCGCCGTCACGGGTGCGGCCTCGCGTCCGTCACGCCCCGGTAGAAGTCGCCGAAGAGCTCGGCCTGCCGGGCGAGGGTGAACTCCGCCTCCACGCGCGCCCGGCCGGCGGTCCCCATGCGCCGCCGGAGGCCGGGGTCGCGCCACAGGGTCGTCACGGCGTCGACGAGGCGCCGCGTGTCGCGCGCGGGCACCACGAAGCCCTCGATTCCGTCCCGCACCGCCTCCCGGGTGCCGCCCGAGTCGGTGACGACCACCGGCCGGGCGCACGCCATCGCCTCGAGCACCACGTTCGGGATCCCCTCGGCCAGGCTGGCGTGCAGCAGGATGTCCGCTCCGCGCAGGCGCTCGCGCACCTCCGCCTGCGGGACCGCACCATGGACGTGGACGAGCTTCTGTAGACCCAGGTCCTCGACCGTGTGCGCGATGCGCCAGCGCTCGGTGGGCTCGGCGTGATCGAGCGGCGGGTCCGCACCGAGGATGTCGAAGCGGACCGGCGCCCCCTCGGCCGCCAGCTGGGCCACGGCCTCCAGCGCGTACTCCCAGCCCTTGCGCCAGCGCAGCCACCCGACGTCGACGAGTCGCAGGCTTCCCGGCTCGTCCGCGGGAGGCTCGTCTGGGGGATGAAAGAAGTCCGGATCCACGGCCGGCCGGATGACCGACGCCTTCGACCGCGAGAGTCCCTGCGCCGCGGCCGCGGACAGCGTCGCCTCCGAGACGCAGTGCACGGCCGCCGCCGTATGAAAGGCCAGCGGCAGCTGCCCGATCCACGATCGCTCCAGCGGCGAATGAGGGTAGATGTCGATGTCGGCCCCCCGGCAGCTCATGGCCATCGGACAGCCGAAGGCGTCGACCAGCGGAAGCAGGCGGGCCGCGGCGGACTCCCATTCGAAATGCACGACGTCCGGGTCGAGATGGGCCAGCGAGAGCATCGACCGCACCAGCCACCATCTCCCCGGACCACGCCGCAGGCCCGGAGGGCAGAGCGGCCCTCGGACGGCGGCGAGCGTCGCGCGCAGCCGCCGCGGCCGGCGCGTCAGCAGCCGTACGGCCTCCCAGGCCACTCCAAGCGCCTGGACGAGGGGGCGGTCCTCCCAGTGCGGCATCCGCGCCAGCTCGATTCCCGGGATCCGGGGCCTGGGCGCGCTCGCCGGCATGCTCGAGGCGACGGTCACGCGGACGCCGCGAGCCGCGAGCCGGCGGAGCTTGTGCTGGATGAACGTCTCCGGCGGCCACCGGAGACCCACCTCCAGCAGGTGGAACCGCTCAGAGGAAGACAACGCGGTAGCGCAGGCTGCCCGCGAGCCGCCCGAGCCGCCAGGCCGCGTTGCGCAACCAGTATCCGCGGCGTTCGGAGGGACCCAGGAGGTACGTCGCGTGGGCGAGGATCCATCTCCAGTCGGCCAGGGCCTCGTGGAGGTCGGATCGCGCCATGCCCTCGGCGCGAAAGCGCCGGAAGAGGCGCGGGCCGGCCGCCGCGTAGAGGAACCACTGCCAGGCGTGCTGGTGCAGCCGCCGGCGGAAGCGGACGCTGACCACCGCGCCGGGCGCGTGGAGCACCCGGTACCCGGCGACCTGGGCGCGCCACGCGAACTCGATGTCCGAACCGCCGAAGGTGTACCCGGGGTCCCAGCCCACCCGCTGGGCGACGGTCGCCCAGACGCCGCAGTTGCCGCCGGGCACGCTCGGAAGGAAGTCGTGGTAGACGGAGAACCCGCTCACGCGCTCCGTGGGCCGCCAGGCCAGTCGGAGTGGATCGTTGAGCGAATGGTGCTCGAGGCGCCCGCCCACCACATCGGCGCCTGCGGCGGCCTCGACGAGCTCCTCGAGCCAGGCCGGGGCGACGACGTCGTCGGCATCGCAGAAGGCCAGGAACTCCCCGCGGGCCGCCGATGCTCCGGCATTGCGGGCCCAGTTGAGACCGCGCCGGGCCGACGCATCGACCACGACGACCTCGGGCAGCGACCGGCGCCACTGCTCGACCACCGCCATGCTGCCGTCGGTGCAGCCGTTGTCGACGACCACGACCTCCCACGCGCCCCGGTAGGTCTGCCCGGCGAGCGCCGCGAACTGCGCGCCCAGATAGCGTTCCTCATTGCGCACCGGGACGATCACGCTGACCAGTTCCGGCGCCGACCGCGGTCCGGAAGCATCGACCGGGCCTCGACCATTGCCTGCAGCGACGAAGAGACCACCGGCTGTGCCCGCGCTCGACTCCCTCATGGAAGCGGGCAGATTAGCCGTCCTGCGAACCGAGCGGGGGCCTCTTCGACCGCTCTGGAGATGGGCGTACGCCGGTGCCGTGCGCGCGTGCAGCGCCTACCTGCGCGCCGGTGAGCCGCGCTCGACGGCCTACGTCGGGGGTAGCGTGGGGACCGGACGGCCCGTCTACGGCCTCTCCGACCTCGACCTCGCCGTCGTGGTGCCCGGCGACGGGAAGGCCTCCCGCGCCTCGAGCGCGCGCGTGCGCAGGCGCTGGGACCGGCTGACCCGCGCACTGCCGCTCATGGCGGACGTCGTCGACTGCTGCGTGTACGAGGACGCGCATTTGCGAGACGCCCTCGCCGACTCGACGATCACCTACGGGCTGGATCGGCCCAGTCCCGGGGCCGCGGTCTACCACGGCCCCGCCACCGATGAGGACAAGATGCGCCTGCTCGAGCGGCCGGAGCTCTACGGGGCCACCGCGGCCTGGCGCCGCGTGGCCGGACCGGACCGGCGGCTGGGGGACCCCGTGCGCGACGCCCAGCGGCGCCGGATCGCGGCCTGGCTGGAGCTCCAGTTCCTGTGGCGCCTCGCGGTCGAGCTGTGCCTCGATCCGGGTCGTCCCGGCGCAGCGAGCATGTGCGTGAAGCTGGTCGCCGAGCCGGCCCGCATGTCGATGTGGCTGAGCGAGGGAAGGCGGACGGGCGGCCGCGAGCAGACCCTGACGGACGCGCTCGTCCACATGCCGGACGAGGCTCCAACGCTGAACCGCGCGCTGGCCCTCCAGCGGAGGCTCACCGCAACTCCGGACCCGCCGTTGCCGGAATTCCTGCGGGCGTTCCTGCGCCTCTCATCCCGGATCGCCGGGGACATCGGCGCCGAACTCGACGGCGCCGGGCGCACCGAGGTGGCGCTGCTGGGCGGCGACGAGCCCGAGCTGGCGCTGCCCCACGGCGGGTGGGAGCCCACGGGACCGTGGCCGACCTCCGATGCGCCGCGCCTGCTCCCGCTGGCCGACTGGCGGGCGGTCGCCTATCCGACGATGCCCGACGAGACGTTCGCGCCGGTCGCCGGGGACCCGGGCGACCCCGTCCAGCTCGCCCGCGCGGCGCTGGTCATGGAGAAGGGGCCCTATCCGACCTTGCAGGCCGGCGGCCTGCTCGTCCGGCCCTTCCACGGCGGACGGGCCCGTCTGCGCGCCGTCCAGTGCCGCGCGACCGACCCGGTGTCCTTCGCTGTGGCCGGGGGACGTGCCACGGCCTCGTTTCCGGACGTGCTCGGCTGGTCCGCTCTCGACACGGCTCGTCGCGGGGTCGCCGAGCACGGCGCCTGGCTGTCCCAGCACCCGGTGCCGTCCGAGCCGTCGGGCGAGCACCTGGGAGTGCTGATCGGGGCCGCGCGCGCGGCCCTCTTCCTGGAGAGCTTCGACGGGTCCAGGCCGCAGCTGCCCCTCACCGCGGCCGCGACGACGAGGGCGCTCGCGGACCGCGCGACGGGCGCCCGGGGGCCCGCCGAGGCAGCTTGGGAGGCCTACCGGAACTTCGCCCGGGACTGGACAGCGCCCCCCGACGACACCGTGATCGCCCTGGACGAGGCCGTGCGAGCGCTCCCCCCCTATGCCCGCTGAGTCGCCGCCGTTCGTGTCCGTGGTCGTGCCGACGGCCGATCGATGCGCGGTCGTGGTCGATTGCCTCGAGCACCTGCTGTGCCAGGCGCACCCGGGCGTCGGCTACGAGTTGATCGTCGTCGACGACGGGTCGCAGGACGCCACGCCCGCTGCTATCCGGGAGCTCGCGGCGCGTCGCTCGGATCCGGTCATCCGATACGTGCGTCAGCCCCGACGGGGAGCGGGCGCTGCTCGCAACGCGGGACTCGAGCTCGCGCGCGGCGAGCTGATCTGCTTTCTCGACGACGACGCACTGGCACCCGAACGCTGGCTGGCCGAGCTCGTCGAGGGAGCGGGTCGCCATCCGGATGCGGGGCTCCTCGGAGGGCCCGTCCGGGCGCGCTTGGAGCACCGACCCCCCCACACCTGCTCCTCGCATGAACTGGCGGGCATGGATTTCGACCGCGGGCCGGCCGATATGGAGGTCGACGAGGTCTGGGGATGCAACATGGCGCTCCGGCGATCGGCCGTCCGCGTGACGGGAGACTTCGACGAGCACCTCTCCGTCGCCGAGGACTGGGACTGGGGCCGGCGGCTGCGCGCCGCCGGAGGGCGGATCGTCTACCTGCCCGAGGCGTGGGTGGTCCACCGCCGGCTCCCGTCCGATTTCGGCGTCCCCCGACTGGTAGTGGAGTACTACCGTCGTGGATACGTCGTCGGCGCGCGCGACGCGTCCCGCGAGACGGCCGGCGCGCCGCGCGCCGCCCTGGCCGGCCTGGGACACTCGGCCCGGGCGCGCTGCACGCGCGGCCTCACCGACGCAGCGCGGAGCCTGGGACTGTGGTCCGGGGACCTGGCGCGACGGGGCCGGGTGCTTTCCCGCCCCGGCCGTTGGCGCTGATCCCCTCGTAGAGGTCGACGAACGCGTCGATCTGGCGCTCGAGCGAGAACGCCCCCTCGACACGCGCCCGTCCCGCCCTCCCCATGCGGCGGCGCCGGGCCGGATCACGCCACAGCCCCTCCAGCGCCGCCGCCATGCGCAGCGGCTCGCGCGGCGGCACGACCACGCCCTCGACGCCGTCCGTCACGGCCTCGCGGACGCCGCCGCAATCGGTCACCACGACGGGCAGGCCGCAGGCCATCGCCTCGAGCACGACGGTCGGCAGACCCTCGCTGAGGCTGGGGTGCAGGAGGACGTCGGCGCGCTGCAGGTGCGCGACCACGTCCGACGAGCGGACGTGATCGTGCAGCCGGACGGCGCGAGTCAGGCCCAGCTCCTCGATGGCGTGCCGGACTCGCGGCCGATCGCTGGGCTCTCCGGACGACGGCGCCGGCTCGCCGCCGAGCAGGTCCAGCCGGGCCGGTACGCCGGCCCGCAGCAGCTCGGCGACCGCCTCGACGGCGTACTCGAAGCCCTTCAGCCACTTCATCCACCCGATCCCCACGATCCGCAGCTGCCCGTCGGATGCGTGCCGGTCGGGCGCAGGGTGAAACACGGCCGGGTCCACCGCGGTCGGGATCAGACGCACCTTGGCGGGGTCGACGCCGAACCGCCCGGCTTCACCCCGCACCGCCGTCGACACGCAGTGCACGGCCGCCGCCGCGGCGAAGGCGCTCGGGAGCTCGTCCGTGGTCTCCGCATGCGTGGACGTGTGCGTCCACACGTGCAGCGTGCCGTGACAGCTCACCACCATCGGGCAGCGCCACACGTCGAGGAGCGGCATGTGGGCGACGGCGGCCGACTCCCATTCGAAGTGCACGATGTCGGGACGAAGCCTGGCCAGCACGAGGAAGCTGCGCAGCCGGGTGAGCGCCCTCCATCGCCGCTGGTGGGGGGACAGCGCCCAGCGGCCGGAGCGCCGCCACGCCCTCCGCGACGCGATCGCCAGACGCGCCAGCCGCCGGGGGGACGCCAGCAGCAGGCGCAGAGCACCCCAGGCGAGGCCCCCGACGATGGCGCGCCGCGGCTCGTCCCAATCGGGCAGCGCGACCAGGTGTGCGCCGTCGACGTGTGCGTCCGGCGTGCGCCGATCGCTCGAGGCGACCGTGATGCGGAAGCCGCGCGCGGCGAGTCCGGCGAATCTCCACTGCAGAAAGGTCTCGGGCGGCCACATCAGCCCGACCTCGAGCAGGTGCACCGGCTCGTCGTTGGGCTGCCCGCCGTTCACAGATAGAGCGCGCGGTGGCGGAGGCTGCCGGTGAGCCGGCCGAGCCGCAGCGCCGCCTCTATCGTCCATCCCCCCCGCGCCCGGGGGGACCACAGCAGGGTCGGGGTGCGCGCGGCGATCGCCGCCCACCCAAGGACCGCGCGAGCGGGTGGCGAGGGCGGCATCCCCGCGCGCCGGAAGCGACGGTAGAGCAATGGCCCCGCCCGGCCGTAGCGGACGTGCTGGGACGCGAGATCGCGAATCCGGCGCCGGTAGCGCTCGTGGACCACGGCGTCGGGCGCCTCCGCGAGGCGATAGCCCGCAAGCTGCGCGCGCCACGAGAACTCGATGTCCTCGCCGGCCGGCACCCCCTCGTCGAAGCCGCCCAGGGCATGGAATGCCTCGGTCCACACTCCCGTGCTGGTCCCGCTGGCATGTACGAGGAACCGCATTCCCTCCAGCGCGCGATCACGCGGGCTCACACCGTGCCACGAGCGGGTCAGGTCGTCGTTGACCGCACCCGCACCGACGCCGCCGGCCACGAGGTCCCCATCCCCCGCGGCGTCCGCCATGCCCCGCACCCAGGACGGGGATGCCACGTCATCGGCGTCGCAGAACGCGAGGAAGTCGCCTCGGGCGGCGGCTGCACCGGCGTTGCGGGCGTGGCTCGGACCGCGGGTGGCGGGGGCCCGGACCAGCTGCGCCGAGGGCAGCCTGTCGATCCAACGGCGCGCGACATCGAGACTGCCATCGCGTGAGCCGTTGTCGGCGATCACGACCTCCCAGGGGCCGCGGTGGTCCTGGCCGGCCAGGGCATCGAGCTGGCAGGCGAGATGCTCGGCCGCGTCGCGGACCGGTACCACGACGCTGACCAGACGTGGACGCCGGCGTGCACCCTCGGTCACGATGGGCGAGACCGTAGCCGATTAGCATCCGCTGGATGCCGACGCGAGCGCCCGCTCAGTCACCGGCGAGCGCCCCCGCTCGGACGGCCCTTGCGGTGTACGGGCTACGGATCGGGCTGCGGGGGGACTGGCCGGAGGTGCTCGAGGAGATCGGCCTCGACTTCGGCTGGTTTTCGCGAACCGACGACGGGCAGCGCGCCGATCTGGAGATCGAGGTGCAGCGCCGGCCGCCCGACTACGACCGCCTCGGCGAGCTCGAGGCCGCGTACGTCACCCCGCGCAACGTCGTCTTCCAGCAGGAGGGCCGGCGGGTCGTCGACTACTTCGGGCGCGCGGTGTCCGTGCTCGATCGACCCGGGAACAGGCTGCTCGTCCAGGGAGAGGACAGGCATCTCGTCCACGAGGCGGCCTACCAGTTCCTGCTCTCCCGGATCGGGGAGCATCTCGACGCGCGCGGCCTCCCGCGAATCCACGCCCTCGGCCTGGTCGGCGGGCAGGGGGGCGTCGCCGTCATGCTGCCGTCGGGCGGTGGCAAGACCACGCTCGCCCTGCAGGCGCTGCGTCAGGACGGGGTGAGGCTCCTCTCCGAGGACACTCCCCTGCTGGACCGCCGCGGGATGCTGCATCCCTTCCCGCTGAGGATCGGCGTCAACGCCACCGACGCGGAGAAGCTGCCGGAGGGGTCCGTTCGCGAGCTCGAACGCATGGAGTTCCATCCCAAGCTGGTGCTCGACGTCGATGCCTTCGCGGACCGGATCGAGCCATCGCCCAGCCCGTTGCGTCACCTCGTCATCGGCCGGCGCTCGCTCGGGCGAGCGGCTCGGCTGGAGCCGATCTCCAGGTCGGCCGCGCTGGGGCCACTGCTGCGCGAGGCGGTCATCGGCGTCGGCGTCTACCAGGGGATGGAGTTCGTGCTCCAGCGGGGCCTGCGCGACGTACTCGGGAACCTCGGAACCGCCCGGACCCGAGCCCGCTCCTGCGCGGCCGGGCTCGCGCGGGCGCGGGTGTGGAGGCTCACGCTCGGCCGCGACCACGAGCGCAACTGGGCGGCGATCCGGCCGCTACTGGACTGAGAGCTCGATCGTCCCTCGCGCCTCGGCGGCGACCTGCGCCTCGATGCCCTGCTCGAGCGACACGCGCGGCGCGTAACCCAGCTCGCGCGCGGCCAGGGTCAGGTCGGCCGCCGTGTGTCGGTGTTCGCGGCGATCGGTCGGAGCGTGGGCCAGCGGCGGGGCGGCCCCGAGGCTCGACGCCAACTGCTCGAACGCGTGCGCGAGGGTGACCGACCGCGCACCGGAGACGTTGTAGACCCCGCCCGGGCGGCCGCGCGCCAGCGCGAGGAGAACCGCATCGGCGGCGTCACCCACGTAGGTGAAGTCGCGGCGCTGGCGGCCGTCGCCGTACACGGGCATCGGCTCGGCGCCCCCGACGGCCGCGATGAATCTCGCGAAGGCCATGTCCGGCCGTTGGCGGGGCCCGTAGACCGTGAAGAACCGCAGCGCCACGAGCTCGGTGGCCGCGCCGCCGACCAGGGCGGCGGCCTGGCGCTCGGCCTCGAGCTTCGAGTGCCCGTAGGCCGAGAGGGGCGCGAGCCGCGCGTCCTCGCCCACCGGCGACCGGGCCGGTGCATACACGGAGGACGACGATGCGAGCACCACGTGGGGGACCGCCGCCCTCACGGCTGCGGCGACGACGGACCGGGTCGCGCCGACGTTCCCCTGTTCGAGCATGCGCCGGTCCGTCGAGCGCACGCCG
>JAWVFS010000305.1:0-4510 GCA_033855795.1 Solirubrobacteraceae bacterium
GCCCAGGCAGAAGAACTGGCGGGCGAACAACGCCGGCATCATGCGTTCGCCGCCCGGCGGGTCGCCGTAGGGCGACATCCCCCCGGCGATGACGATGTTGGATGAAGACACGGACTTCACGCCCGCGTAGAAGGCGTTGACCAGCGAGCGATAGATCGCGGGGCTCGCGGGCTGTCCTCCCTCCCACTGCGGGTTGATCATCTGCACGATGTTGGGTTCGTTCCAGGCTTCCCACAGTCGCACGCGCGGCAGGTTGCGACCGGGTTGCGCCGGGTCCGGATACGAGCCCGAGTAGCGGCGGGCGGCGGCTTTGGCGAACAGGCCGTAGGCCCCGGCGTTCGGGCGCCAGGTCCCCGGCTCGAGGCCGGCCGGCCTGCCGGGTCCCTCGCCCCAGGGCGGAGCGCGGAACACGTTGAACAGGACGCTCAGCCCGTGCGCCGCGGCATCACGGGCCGAGGCGTCGATCGCGCCCCAGTTGTAGCCCGGGTTCCCCGGATCCGTGGCATCGCCCGGCGTTGGCTGGTCCGCGACGGCCCACCAGGAGAGGTCGATGCGAACGATGTTCGCTCCGGCGGCTCGCGCGTCCTGGAGGCGCGCCGGGCGTTGGCCGCCCGCGTTTGTCGCGAAGTAGGTGTCCGTGAACCCGGTGGTCAGCGGCCGGGCGGCCTCGGCGGGCGAGGCGCTGAACGCCAGCGCGATCAGAGCGACCGCCGGCGAGAGGCGGAGAAGTTTGGCCATTGACCACATCCTACGTTTCTACGTTGGCGCGCGCTTCACCCTGACAACCGGCGTGTCAGCCGGCCCGCGACGACGTCGTCGCGAACACCGCCCCCAGCGGGTGCAGCCGGCGGGCCCGGTTGTAGAACCGGAGCGCGGCGGGGGCGTTGCCGAGCTCTGCCTCGACTCGCGCGAGGGCGAGTGGGTGGCGCCAGTTGGTGGGCTCGCGCGCGACGGCCCGTTCCAGGTCGACTCGGGCCGCCTGCAGCTTGCCCTCGCGCTCCTCGATCAACGACCGCTGGACGTAGGGCGCCGCGGCCCAGGGCTCGGCCGCGATCGCGTCGTTGGCCTGCCGCAGACCGCGGTCGAGCGCGCCGGCGCGAACCGAGGACTGGCTGCGGCGCACCTCCGAGGTGGAGACCAGCGCCGGGAGCTCGATCAGGCAGGCCAGCAGGGCCGCGACCGTGGCCGCAACGCGCCAGGGGACGGGCAACGGGGCTGACAGCACACGAAGCCGTGCCGTGGCGTCGGCGTCGCCCAGCGGCACCGCCCCCGCGGTGGCGATCGCCAGGAGCGCAAGGACGGCGACCGCGGTCGACTCCCACATCCAGTCCACGCCGGCCGTGAGCAGGAACACCGCGAAGGCGCCGATCAGCCCGGCTGATGCCCCCATCGCGGGTGGGCCTCGCAGATGCCGGCGCGCCCGGATCGCCAACCACAGCAGCGTGACGACGAACAGCACCACGAGCACGAATCCCGGCCAGCCCAGCTCCGCGAGCGACTCGAGGTAGAGCGAGTGGGCGTCGCGAACGAACTCGGGGTTGCGGGCATCACGATCCCACCAGAACTCGAAGGTGCCGGCGCCGATACCGGCCGGGTGGGCCGTAAAGGCCCCGAGCGCCGACGCCCACAGGTTGCGTCGATTACCAGCGAGCGTGCTGAGGTGGGTGGCCGGGTCGGCCTGCTCGGCGGTGGCCTGCTGCTTGCCCCCCTGCTTGAACGGGTCCTTGTTGAACTGATCCCAGGCTTTCCTGGCCGGACCGGGAAGCGCGATGGCACCGGCCACGACGACCACCGCCAGGACGCCGGCCAGGAGGGCGAGCGCGGGCCGCCGGCCCAGCCGCCAGCGCTCGCCGCCGTGCAGTGCCCAGGTGGCGCCCGCGGCGGCGACGCAGAGCAGCGCCGCCAGGACGAGCGCCAGGGCCACGCGCCCCGCCCCGGCGGACCCCGTGGCGTGGGCGATCCGGGGCGCATCGCGCACGGCCAGGATGCCGGCCCCGGCGCCCAGGCCGGCCGCCAGGGCGTGGACGAGCACCACCCACCGGTTGCGGCTGGCCGCCAGGACGACCAGCACGCCGAGTGCCACGCCCGCCACGCTCGAGCGCGAGTAGGTCAAATACACCGCGACGCCGGCGATCGGGACGGCGGCCAGCGCCAGCATGCGGCCGATGAGGAGGCGGGCATGCGCACTCCAGGCCAGGCCGAGCGCGATCGCCATGGCGGCCCAACTGCCCACGGCGTTCCAGTAGTGGAACGGGTAGCTGAGCCGCTGACCCTTGAAGCTGGCCTTGATGAGGTCCTTCGGGAAGTCGCCCGGGAACAGCCGGCTCGCGACGGCCAGCACGGCGACCAACAGCGCCGCGGCGACGATTCCTCCGACGGCGGCCCGCCAGGTCCCGCGGTCGAGCAGCGCCAGCGGAAGCAGGAGCACGCCGGCGTAGGCCACGATGCGGCCGAACTCGGCCGTGGTGCGCTCGGCGCTCTCCGTCCAGCCGAAGCCGATCGCGACCCAGACCGCCACCAGGAGGAGCGTGGCCACGCCCAGGAGCCGAACGCGCGGCACCGGTGCCCGCGGGAGCACCCCGAGGGCGAAGCCCAGCCCCAGCACCCACCAGATGCCCAGGCCCCACTCCTGGCGGGCAACAATGTCGTACGTGCCGCCCGGCAGCGCGTACGCCACGAGGACGCCAGCCGTGGCGAGGAAGGCCAGGGCAGGCGCGAGCCGGCCGGCGTGCGGTTCCGCGGGCGGCGGACGACCGGGGTCCTCGGCGACCTCGGAGCTAGCCATTCGGTTGCGGGGAGGGCCTGTGGACTGGACGCATTCGTCGGATCGCGAACCGAAAGCTGTCAGACGAGAGAGCGCCGGTGCGTAAGTAGAGACTAGATGCGTTCTCGGTCTGCATTTCGCCTCGCCCTTGCTGTCGCCGCGTTGGCCGCCGGAGTCCTCGTCGGCCCGCTGCCGGCTCAGGCCGCCCCCGTGAACTGCCAGGCGCCGCCTGGGACCTCGGGAATCGACCAGTACTGCGAAACGGTCCCCGCCGCCGGCGGCGATCAGGGCACGAGCGGCGGTGGTGGCGGCGGCAGCGGCACAAGCGGTCGCGTGGGCGGCAGTGTTTCCCGTCGCACGGCGACCACACTCCAGCACTCCGGTACGGGCGGCAAGGCCATCCTGGGCCTGTCCACCGCGTCCGGTCAGGCGTCCGGCTCCGCTCAGGGGTCGAGCTCCGGAGCGGCCAAGGGCAAGACCGGCGCGGCGAGCCAGAAGCATGGCACCGCGCAGGGGTCCCAGGGCAACCAGTCCAAGGCCCCGGCCGCGCGGTCCGACAATCCGCTCGAGGCCATCCGCTCCGCGGTCACGGCCGGGACGAGCGCGGGCCCGGGGTTCGTCTGGATCCTCGTCCTCCTCGGCGTGATCATGGCCGGCCTCGGCTGGCTTCGGTACCGCCGCCCCCCGAGCACCTAGAGCCCGACGGCTGACGGTCCAACCGGGGTTCGCCGTCGGCGGCCCGGTTACGGTGTTCGTGTGCCGCGCCGATCCTCGGCCAAGACCGACGATGTGCTCCGGCGGGTCTTCACCGAGCAGGTGAGAGCCGTCTACGGGTTCCTGGCCTATTCCGTGGATGCGGCGACGGCCGAGGACCTGACCAGCGCCACCTTCGAGCGGGTCGTGCGCTCCTGGCACCGGTTCGATCCCGAGCGCGGCACCGAGCGGACCTGGATCCTGGCGATTGCCCGCAACCTGCTCACAGACCACTTCCGCCGGCAGGGGCGGGCGGAGTCGGTGTCGATCGACGAGCACCCCGGGCTACTCGACCAGCTCGGGGCCCTGGACCCTGGTCTGGAGCGCTCACTGAGCGTCGAGGAGCTCAGGCGCTGGCTGGCACCGCTCGGCGAGCGCGAGCGCGAGATCCTTGCCCTCCGCTACGGCGCCGATCTGGAGGGCGTCGAGATCGCCAGGATGCTCGACCTGACGCCGGCCAACGTCCACCAGATCCTGTCGCGCTCGCTTCGCCGGCTCCGCGAGCTGGCGGCGGGGAGAACGGCCGAGGATCAGCCGCAGCGCTCGACGGGGCGCTCGACGGGCTCGTCGCGGTAGACGATCCGGGCCTGCCCGTCGCGCGAGTGCACGACCACGGGCACGCGCCCGCGTGCCTTGACGAGGACGAAGTGGCAGTTGCTCTTGGCCTTGACGTCCTGACCGCTGCGACCGGCGAGCGGGCCCGCGCCGGCCAGGCTGAGGGCCGAGACGGCGACCGCCAGGCTCGCCGCGCCGAGGGCGGCGACGAGTGCGGGACGGGGACGGCGCACCCAGCCGAACGCCGTTCGCTCGGGGAAGAGCCGCTCGCGCAGCGCCATCACGAACTCGGGTTCGGGGCGCGTCTGAGCCGAGCGCAGCAGCGATTCGACCGCTTCGTCGAGATGCTCGGGCTCTCGCGCTTCCATACCCGTTCATACGTTGGCGAGGCGGAAAACCCGACACGTACTGCGGCCGGGCCCGTCCGACGTGCTTCTA
>JAWVFS010000306.1:0-3688 GCA_033855795.1 Solirubrobacteraceae bacterium
GCCCGCGGCGGGCGCGCCCGGGCCGGCCGCGCGTTGCCGCTGGCCGCGCTGGTCCTGCTGTTCGTGGTCCCCTCGGTCGCACGGGAGCTGCCCGACCCCTACCTGCGCGGCGCGGGGTTCGTCGCGCTCGTCGCCGCCTTCCTGTGGCTCGAGCGGCTCACACCGGACAGCGCGGCACGGGCTGGGATGCTCGTCGCGGGCGCCATCGGGCTGGGCCTGCTCGCCGCGCCGCTGCTCGACCGCGGGACGCCGATCCTCGACGTCAACGACCTCGCCGGCTCGATCGCCTCCGCCCGCGGCACCACGTTCGACTGGGATCACCGCTACGGGCCGCTCAACTGGCCGCGCGACGGGGTCGAGGTCCTGCGCATCAAGGCCGCGCACTCCGCCTACTGGAAGGCGGAGAACCTCGACGGCTTCGACGGTCTGCGCTGGCTGCACGTGCGCGGCGCCGCGGACGAGGAGCCGCCGCCCGCCTTCTACACCCATCCCGACTGGACGCAGGACGTGCGGGTCACCGTCCGCTCGCTCAGCTCCGAGCAATTCATCGGCGCGGGCAGCACCCTGGTGATCCGCGACGCGCGGGCCGCGCCGATCGCGGCCGGGAGCCCCGGCACCTACAACGCGGACACGCCGCTGCGCCGGGGCGACTCCTACTCGGCCCGCGTGTACACCCCGCGCCCCACCGCCCGCGACCTGGCGTCCGCCACCATTCCCGCGCCGCACGACGTCGGCGGCGGCCTCGTCGGCTCGCCGCTGTACGCGTACCTGACGCTCGCGCTTCCGGGTCGCGGCGCCGGCGGGAGCTATACGGGGCGGCCTGAGATCGCCGGACCGGGGGAGGGCAACGTGGCCTTTCCGCCGTTCGGCCAGGGCGGCGCGCCGTCCAGGATCCTGCGCGGCGTCGTCCTCGGCGACGGCGCGAGCGCACTGCGCGCCAGCCCGTATGCGGCGGTGTACGCGCTGGCGCGCCGGCTGGCGGCCGGCGCGCACACGCCGTATCAGTACGTGCGTGCCGTCGAGGGGTATCTCGCGCAGGGGTTCAGCTACAACGAGACGCCGCCCCAGCGCGCGGTGCCCCTGGTGAGCTTCCTGATGGCCGACCGCACCGGGTACTGCCAGCAGTTCTCGGGCGCGATGGCGCTGCTGCTACGGATGGGCGGTGTTCCGGCTCGCGTCGCCACCGGCTTCGCGCCCGGCGCGTACAGCCGCTCGCGCGGCGAGTACGTGGTCCGCGACGACGACGCGCACTCCTGGGTCGAGGCCTACTTCGAGCCCTACGGCTGGGTGCCATTCGACCCGACGCCTGCCGCGGCGCCCGCGGCCTCGCAGGCGAGCTTCGGCGCGACGGGGTCGGCCGGGACGCCAGACCCGCGGGACACGGGGGCCGGGCGCCACCCGGCACCCAAGTCGGCCACCGCGTTGTCGAGCGGGGGTGACAACGGCCCGGGCGCGTTGCCGGTCCTGGCGGTGGCGGCGGTCGTGCTCGCGGTCCTCGCGGCGGTGGCCCTCGCCCTGCCCGGCCGACGGCGGCGACGGGACGCCTCACCGCGGGATGCGCACGTCGTCGAGCTCGAGCGCGCGCTGCAGCGCACGGGCCGCCCGGCGCCCTACGGAACCACGCTGCGCACGCTCGAGCGCCGGCTCGCGAGCCTGCCCGGCGCCGTCGCATACCTGCGTGCGCTGCGCGCGCACCGCTTCGCCGTCACGGCGCCGCCGCCGACTCCGGCCGAGCGCCGGGCGCTGCGCCGCGCGCTGGGCCGGGGCCTCGGTCTCAGGGGCCGCGCACGCGCACTCTGGGCCCTTCCTCCCCGCCTACACTGAGACGGCATGTCCGACGTCTACGAGCTCTACCGCCGCGGCACCGCTCTGCTGGAGGCACGCGACTACCACGCGGCGACCGTCGCGCTGTCGCGCGCCCGCGACCTCGACCCCGAGCCCACGTCGATCCGCGAGGCGCTGGGCCGCGCCTATTTCCACGCGCGCCAGCACGCGGAGGCCGCCGCCGAGTTCGAGGCCGTGGTCCAGCGCGCGCCGACGAACGACTACGCACTCTTCTGCCTCGGCCGCTCGCTCCAGCAGCTCGGCCGCCACGCCGAGGCGCGCCGCCCGCTCGCGCTCGCCGCCTGCCTGCGCCCCGACCGACGCGACTACCGGTTGTACCGCGACCGAGCCCGCGCCGCGGCGTGAGCCGGCTGCAAACCTTCGCCTGACGCCACATCCGGCCGGCGGCCCGTGCGCAGCACTGTTCCGCCGGCGGCTGCGACGTCAGGCTCGGTTTTCGCGCGGCTCACGCCGCGGCGCGCGGCCCCTAGGTCGTTTAATCTCGGCGCCGTGACCGGCCCGGGAGCCGAGGCGCGTGCACTGGACCCGCGTGCGCTGCCGCTGGCGCACGACGCCGTGCTCGATCGCGGACCGGACGGCCGCCACCGGGTTCGCTACCGCCTCTCGATCCCGTACTTCCGGCTGCTCTGGGCGCCGCTGGTTCGGCGGCGCGCGCGGCTGGTCGAGGAGGCGGCCGACGCTGGTCGGCCGCTCCCCACCGATCCGCCGTGGTGGGCGCCGCCCGTCCCACAGGACGCGCGCGCCACCGCGACGGTCGCGTGCCTCTGCCTGCTCGCCGGCGTCGCGAGCTACGGCGGCGGGACCGGCGGGCTGTTGACGCAGACGGTCCCCTACGCGGCCAAGGTGTACGACGTCGGCGACGCCGCGATCGGCACCGGGCTCGCGGTCGTGCGCATCGGGGTGCTGGTTGCCCTGGTCCTCGGCCCGGCGGCCGACAGGGCAGGCCGGCGGCGCCTCGTGCTCGCGACCGCGGTTGCGCATTGCCTGGTCACCGCGCTGATCGGCCTCGCCCCGACGTTCGAGGTGTACATCGCGGGCCACGTGGCGCTGCGCTGCATCGACACGCTGCTCAGCGTCGCGATCGGCATCCTGGCCGTGGAGAGCGTGCCCGCCGGCAACCGCGCGGTGACGCTGTCGCTCGTATTCCTCGCCAGCGGCGTCGGTGTCGCCCTGGCGGTCGGGTCGCTGCCGATCGCCGCGGCGGGCCGGGCAGGCTTCGCCGCGGTGTACCTCCTCCAGCTCCTGGCGCTGCCGCTGGTCCTGCACGCGGGCCGGCGCCTGCGTGAGTCGCCCCGCTTCGTGGTCCACGCCGCCGAGCGGCACGGGTATCGCGAGCTGCTGCGCCCGCCGTACGCGCGACGGGTCGCGCTGGTGGGCGGCGTGGCCTTCCTCAGCGCCATCTTCTTCGCGCCGACGGCCGAGTTCTTCACGCGCTACCTCTCCGACGTCCGGCACTTCTCCTCGCTCGACATCGTGCTGTTCCTTGCGCTGACCGGCGCGCCGGCGTCGATCACCGTGGTGCTCGGCGGCCGGCTGGCCGATGTTCGCGGGCGAAAGGCCATCGCCGTTCCGGCCATCGTGATCGCCGCCCTCTCCTTCGTCGGGTTCTTCCTCACCGGGCCGCCATGGCTGTGGCTGTTCGCCTTCACGGGCCAGGTGCTCGGTTCGCTGAGCCTGGCCGCGTCGGGCGTGTACACGCCCGAGCTGTTCCCCACCCGCGTACGGGCGGCCGCGAACACGCTCGTGCTGGTGTGCGCGGTGACGGGCTCTGCCACCGGCCTGGCCACTGCGGGTGGGCTCGCGGGACCACTCGGCGTGGGACCCGCCATCGCGCTGCTCGCCA
>JAWVFS010000307.1:0-7037 GCA_033855795.1 Solirubrobacteraceae bacterium
CGGCCACGGCCACTTCGACCTGGCGGCGTACGAGGACTACCTGGCCGGCAATTTGGAGGATCCGGAGTACTCGGAGACCGACATCGACGCGGCGGTCGAGAAGCTGCCGGATGTGCCGGCGCCCGCCTAGATAGTCGTCAGTCGTCAGTCGTCAGTCGTCAGTCGTCAGTCGTGCAGGTCGGAGCCCTTGCTCTGACGACTGACGACTCAGCGGCGCCGCTTGCGCTTGCGCTTCTTCGAGCTGGGGTGTGCTGGACCGGCGGATGCGGTGGCCGCGGCGGGCTCAGGCTCCGCCTCGGGCTCGGCCTTGCCGGCGGCCTTGAGCTGAGCGGCCTTGGCCTTGTCGCGCTGCTCTCGCATCTCCTGCTGCGTGGGCCACGGCTCCGCCTTGCCGGTTTGCCAGGCGGGCGGCACCCCGTTGGGCCAGCGGCCGAGGAACAGGGCGGTCAGCGTCAGCAGCCAGAAGGGCTGGACCACCTGGAGCGTCCCCAGGGGGATCACGAACAGGACGCCGACGATGATGCCCAGCACACCCATGAACCGGGTGAGCAGCCCCACGCGCATTGCGTTGAGCGAGATGAGCACGAAGGCGAAGCCGAGCGAGAGCTGACCCGCGAGCACGAGCCCCTGCATTGCCTTCAGGATCCCCTCGTCGGTGAGGTGCTTGGCCTGGGCGTAGGTCTGGGCCCCGGTGGTGGCAAAGCTGTGCGCCTTGTCCAGCAGCACGACCTGGAGCGCGATCTGGCCGACCCCGGCGGCGATCGGGCCGAACCAGGCCGTGATCAGGGCGACGTTCGGAAGCTGGGGCCGGCGCGCCTTCGTCGCGCGGAAGAGGAACACGAGCGGCGCGATCATGCAGATCGACCCGAGCCCCGCCACGATCGTCCCCAGCAGCAGCGACGAGGAATGATGGTCGTAGAAGAGGAGCTGCGAGGTCAGCTCGTCGGTCTTGGAGCTCGACAGCGTGGTGACGAGCGCGATGCCTCCGCCCAGCACTAGCACCGCCCCGGCCGCCGCGCCGATGGCCGCGCGCGTGCGCCAGCGCGCCTCGAATGCGAGCGCCTCGGCGGGTGACATCAGCGGGTTCCGGGGCCGAGCCGAGGCGGCTGGTAGTCCGGCGGGTGAACGGCGAGCGGCTGGGGATCGTGCGGACCGTCGACGACGCGGGACAGCCCGTTGCCGGCGACGAGCACCAGGTCGAGCGCGGGCGCCATCAGCGAGATCAGGGCCTCCACACGAGCGCGCATGCGCTTCTGGTCCGGCGTCATCGCGGGCATGGGCGGGCGATTGTACGCGCTCCGAGCCCCGCCCCCGGCCGCGGGATACACTCGGCCCGCATGATGATTCGCGACGTGATGACCGAGTCCGTGGTCACCGCCGGGGCGGACAGCTCGGTGCGCGAGGTCGCGGAGCTCATGCGCGAGCGCAACGTCGGCTCGGTGGTGCTGGTCGCGGACGACGCGCTCACGGGCATCGTGACCGACCGCGACCTGGCCGTCAGCGTGCTGGCCGATGATCGCAACGGCGCCGACCGCGCCGCCGACCACGCGTCGACCCCCGTCGTCACGGCCGCGGTCGCGATGGACGTGCGCCAGGCGGCCGAGCTGATGATCTCGCACGGGATCCGGCGGCTCCCGGTGCTCGACGGCGCCCGGCTCACGGGGATCGTCACGCTCGACGACCTGGCCGTTCGCACGGGGGACCCGGAGCTGATGCACAACCTGACCAGCCAGATCACGCGCGCCGCCCTGCCCGAGTTCTACTTCCACCACCGGGGAGGCTGAGGATGGCCGGCGCCGGCGCGATCGCCGTCTACGGAGCCACGGGGTACACCGGCCGGCTCGTCGCGCGCGAGGCCGCCCGGCGGGAGCTGCCCCTGGTGCTCTCCGGCCGCGATGCCGCGCGCCTGCACGCGGTCGCGGAGGAACTGCAGATCGACGCACCGGTGCGCGCGGCCGCGCTGGACGACCGCGACGCGCTGCGTCACGCGCTCGGCGACTGCGCCGCGGTGATCAACTGCGCCGGGCCGTTCACCCGGCTGGGCGAGCCCGTCGTACGGGCGGCGGTCGAGACCGGTACGCATTACGCCGATACCACCGGCGAGCAGCTGTTCATGCAGCGCGTGTTCGAGCGTTACGACGACGCGGCACGCGCCGCCGAGGTGGCGGTGGTTCCGGCCGTCGGCTTCGACTACCTCCCCGGCGACCTGATCTGCCGGCTGGCCGCAACCGGCCACGAGCCTTTGCGCGAGCTCGTGCTCGCCTACGCGGTGGAGGGCTTCGCCGCCACCCGCGGCACCCTGCGCTCGGCGCTGCTCGCGATGCGCGGGGGCGACCTGGCGTACGAGCAGGGCGACTGGCGCCCCGCCGGCTCGGGCCCGCTGCGCGCCGCCTTCACCTTCCCCGAGCCCGTCGGGCGCCAACCCGTCGCCAAGTTCCCAGGCGGCGAGGTCGTCACGGTGCCACGCCACACGCGGACCCGGAAGGTGACGTCGCTGATCACGACCACGACGATGCTGCCGGTGGCCGCCCTCGCTCCGGCCGTGACCGCGCTCACCCCGGTGCTCGGCCTCGTCCTGCGCACCCCGGTGCGGGCCGTGGCGGACGCCGCCGTCGATCGCCTCCCCGAGGGACCCTCCGAGGAGGAGCGTCGGCGGTCGCGGTTCGTCGTCGTCGCGCTCGCCCACGGCGAGGACGGAACGACGGGCCGCGGCATCGTGCGCGGCGGCGACGTCTACAGCCTCACCGCCACCTGCGCCGTCCAGACGGCGTCACTCCTGGCCGCCGAGGGCTACGACCGCACCGGGGTGCTGAGCCCCGCGAGCGCCTTCGAGCCCACCGCCTTCCTCGACTTCCTCGGCGATCACGGCCTCTCCTACGAGCTGGACCTGGTCGCGGAGGCCGCCGCGGTCTGAGTCCGCGGGAGTCGATCTGCCCCGCCTGCGCCGGTGCGCTCGCGCCGTGGCGGCGGGCGCCGGCGTCCGAGCCGGCGCTCGCCCGCTCGTTCCTGCTCCTCCGCTGTGACGGGTGCGGTACGGCGGTGACCGCCGGGCCTCCCGTCCCCCACCTTCACGACAGCGGCGCGTATACGGCCGGCCCCCCGCGGCTCGCGCGCGGCGCGGCGCCGGTCCTGCACGCGTTCGACCGCGCGCGCCTCCGGCTGCTCGCGCCGGTTGCGCCGCCGCCCGCCCGCCTGCTCGACGTGGGCGCTGGGCGCGGGCGCTTCGTCGCCGCTGCGCGGGCGGCCGGGTACTACGCGAGCGGGCTCGAGCCGTCCGCCGGACGCGTGGAGGCGGCCGCGCGCGAGCACGGCGTCCAGCTCTCGCGCGGCGGCATCGAGGAGGCCGACGTCGCCGCCGCCTCGCTCGACGCGGTGACGCTGTGGCATGTGGTCGAGCATGTCGAAGCGCCGGACGCCGCCACCGCGGTCATCGCGAGCTGGCTTCGCCCGGGCGGCGCCCTGCTCGTCGGCGTGCCGAACCTGGGGAGCCTCCAGGCGCGCGTCGGCGGCGAGCGCTGGTACCACCTCGACCTTCCCCGCCACCGCACGCACTTCACGGTCCCCGGCCTGCTGGCCCTCCTGCGGCGCGCCGGCCTCGAGCCGGTCTCCGTGCACCACGTCCTGGCCGAGCACAACCCCTTCGGGATGTGGCAGTCGCTCGTCAACCGGGCGACCACGACCCCGTCGTACCTCTACAACCTCCTCAAGCGCAACACGGGCCCGGCCCCCGCCGACCTGGCCGTCACCCTCCTCGCGCTCCCACTCGTCCCGGCGGCCGCGGGCCTCGAGCTCGCGGCGGGCGCCGCCCATCGCGGCGGAACGGTGGCCGTGGCCGCGGTCAGGGCAGGCTGAAGGCGTCCCCGAGCCGCCGGTAGCCGGCGACGTCGGGATGATCGCCGTCCACCGTGAGCTGCGCCGGCATCCGGCCGGGCCGCGAGGGGTCCGTGAGCGCGCGATGGAACGGCAGCACCGGCACATGCTCGTCGCGCCCGACACGGGCGATCAGCCGGTTGAGCTCGTCGATCCCGGCCGTGAACCGCGGATGACCGTTGTTCCACGGAAGCACGTCCGCGACCGCGACGCGCAGGCCGAGCACCTTCCCGCGGTGGACCATCGCGCGCAGCTCGTCCGCGGCCGCCCCCACCCGCCGCCCCTGGGCGATGTCGTTGATGCCGCCCTGGACGATCAGGACCTGGGCGCCGCGGGCGCAGCGATCGAGGCGGCGCGCGATCTGGTCGGTGCGCTCGCCGAACACGCCGCAGTTGCGAAAACGCGCGTTGGGGCCGAGGCGGCGCTGGGCCCAGTACTCGTACTGGCTCTGGTCGTTGAGCTGGTCCGGGGCCTGGGCGCGCACGCGCGGGTCGGGATCCCACAGCGGCGAGCCCGCCGTGATCGAGTCGCCGAGGGCCGCGATCAGGGTCGGGCGAGTCGGGCGCCGCGCGGGCGGCGGGGTGGTGTCCCCCGGCGGAGTGGTCGGCCGGGCCTGCGTGCCCGCGGCATCACCCGTGGCGTCGCCGCCGCCGCAGCCGGCCAACACGAGAGCACCGAGCAGGGCCGGCGCCGCAGCGCGCCTCACGTCGTTTCCGCCAGCAGCACCCGGATCGCCACGCCGGGGTCGGCGGCCTCCTGGCGGCGGGCCGCCGGCGCCAGGGCCGCGAGCGCATCGGCCGCCTCACCGATGGGGCCGGAGGCCTTCGGTGAGGTCAGGACGGCGATCGGCATGACGAAGCCGCGCAGCTCGGCGCGTGTGATCGGCCAGGTCGCCAGCCCACCGTAGTCGGCGAAGAAGCCGGCGTGATCGGTGCGCGCCCGTGTGCGCCGCGGGCTCTCCGCCGGCTCGCCGCGGGCGTCCAGCCAGGTATCGACGCCGCGCCCGGGACCTCCGTCGCGCAGCGCCTGCTCCAGCGCCGCCCGCTCGTCGGACAGGATCTCGGCGGCGGCAGCCGAGAACTGGAGCACCGGCGCGTCGAGCAGGACGGCGCCGCGTACGAGCCGGGCGTGGCGCTTGCACAGGTCCAGGCACACGAGCGCGCCGAAGTCGCGGCCGCACACCACGGCGGGGGCGGCGTCGAGCGAGGCCAGCAGCGCGGCGGCGTCCTCCGCCTGCTCCTCGACGGTCGTGCGCTCGTAGGGCTCGGGCGCGCCGGAGCCCCCGTACCCGCGGCGGTCGTAGGCGATCGCCCGCGCCTCCCCAGCGAGGTCCGCGGCCGTCGCCTCCCAGCCCGCGGCGCTGTCGGCCATGCCGTGCACGAGCAGGACCGACGGGCCGGACCCGTACTCGAAACAGGCGAGCGGGACGCCCGCGCCTTCGACCATGGCCATGGGCGCTAGCCTACGAGGGGATGGAAGGCTTCGGCGGCATGTTCGGCGACCCGGAAGAGATGCAGCGGCGGCTGGCCGAGTTCGCCGAGCAGCTCCAGGGTCAGCAGCAGCTCGCGTGGGCAGACAACGCGATCAAGCTGGCGGTCGAGCTCACGGTGGCCGCGGTCAACCGCGTCAACCTCGAGGGCGACGTCGAGCAGCAGGCGCAGCACATCCGCTCCGTCATGGCGATCGTCTTCCCCGAGGCGGTCACGCTCGTGCGCGAAGCGCGTCAGGGCCTGCAGTAGACCCTAGGTCGCGGCCTCGGCGGTCTGCTGGCGGTCGCGGTCCTCGCGGCCGCGCCGGATGACCTCCTTGAACGAGCGCATCCGGAACACCAGGGCGAGCGCGACGAAGCCCAGCCCGGCGCTGAAGGCGGCGATCGCGATCTGCTGGCCGACCGAGTAGGCGGCCACGGTCGCGCCGGCTGCCGAGCCCGCGAAGACCTTCACCAGCAGCGCCTGCTGCACGCCGGCGCCGCCCGGCGTGAGCGGGATCAGCGACGACACCGCCGCGACGCCGTACACGAGCAGCACGTTGCGCACGGAGCCGCCGACATGGAACGCGTCCAGGAAGCACCAGAACGCGGCGAAGCGTGCGAACCACGCCGCGGCCTGCACCGACCACACCTCGCGGAGGTAGCGGCGGCGGTCGGTCACGATCGTCACGCCCTGGCGCACGCGCGCCCAGAAGGCGCGCACGCGTACGGAGAGGAAGGCGAACAGCACGAGCACGAGGACCATGAGGAACGTGAGCAGGAACAGCGTGAACTGAGGGTGGGCGGCGAGGTAGGAGAGGTCGAACGCGTTGAGCTTGGAGAAGTCCGGGGGCTTGGGGAAGACGCCCTGGGTGAACGCGAAGATGAGGATCGGGACGGCCACGGACAGGTCGAAGAGCGTGTCCACGAGGAAACTCGAGGCCACGGCCGGATAGGACGAGTTCGGGACCGAGGTCTTCGTCAGGAAGAGGCGCACGACGTTCCCGACCCGTGCGGGGAACACCATGTTGACCCCGTAGGCCGCGACATACGCGCCCCAGATGTTGCGCCATGGAAAGCGCTCGGTCGGGTACGCCGCACGCAGCACGTTAAAGCACGCCCGCGAGCGCAGCGTGAGAAAGCCCCCGAAGAAGGCGCAGCCGAGGAGCAGCGAGAGCCAGCCGACGGCCGCGAATTGCCCGAAGAACTCCTCGACGGAGGACAGGAACGACGCGGCGGTGACGGGCGTGACGGCCACGGACCATACGGTACGCGAGGCGCCCGCCCTATCATCCCGCGGCCATGAACGGGCTCGGCTGGCGCGCGGTCGCGGTCTTCCTGCTGGGCGGGATCGCGCTCCTGGTGGCGCTGCGCGTCTGGCAGGGCGACGCGTACTGGAGCTACTCCGACGGGGTCTACGCGCTCACGGCGCGGCTAGTTCTGCACGGCCACGACCTGTACCGGGAGGTTGCCGCGGCCCAGCCGCCGCCGGTCTTCTACGCCGGCGCCCTGTTGCTCGCTGTGAGTGACTCGCTCGACGCTGTGCGGGTCGGCCTGAGCGCGGTCGACCTCGCCACCGGCGCGCTCGTGCTCGCCGCGACCTGGCGGCTGACCGAGCGGCGCGCGGTCGCCGTGGCAACCGGACTGCTCGCGCTCGTGACGCCGCTGGCACTGCACGATCACGCCCTCCTCACCCCCG
>JAWVFS010000308.1:0-7460 GCA_033855795.1 Solirubrobacteraceae bacterium
TGGTGCATGCCGCTGGCGCCGCGGGCGATGGAGCGCGCTCTGCGGGGGCGGCGCGTGGAATCGCTCGGCCGCCGCGGCAAGTACCTGGTCTGGGAACTGAGCGGCGAGCGATTCCTGCTCCAGCACCTGCGCATGACCGGCAACCTGCTCTACGACTCGGCCGACCATCCGGTGCACACCCGCGTGGCGATCGACCTCGACGACGGCCACAGGCTGCTGTACGTGGACGCGCGCCGCTTCGGCACCGGCCAGCTCGCGGAGGGGCGCGACAGGCTCGCCGCCTTCCTCGACGCGCGGCTGGGCCTCGAGCCCTTCGACCCGGCCTTCGGCGCGGAGCACCTGCGTGCGCTGGCGCGCGGCCGCCGTGCTCCGGTCAAGGCCTTCCTGCTCGACCAGAAGCGCGTGGCCGGGGTGGGGAACATCTACGCCGACGAGGCGCTGTTCCGGGCCGGCATCCACCCGCTGCGCCCGGCGGGCCGCGTGACGCGGGCGCAATGGGAGGCCCTGGCGCCGGCGATCGTCGAGACGCTCGAGGCCGGGATCGCCGCCAACGGAGCGAGCATCGACGACTTCCGCCACCTGGACGGCGCCTACGGCTCCTTCCAGGACGAGTTCCTCGTCCACCTCCACGAGGGCGACCCGTGCCCGCGCTGCGGCGGCCCGGTGCGCAAGATCGTGGCTGCCGGGCGGGGGACGTACGTGTGCGAGCGCTGCCAGCCGCGGCCGCGGCGCCTCCGGCGGATCGCTCGCTAGGCGGCTGCGACCAGCTCGGGGAGCCGGCCCTGGGCCTCGGCCTCCTCGAGGTCCGCGAGGCCGCCGATGGCACGGTCACCGACGACGATTTGGGGGAAGGTCATGAGGCCCGTGCACTTCACGAGCTCCGCTCGGCCGTCCGGATCCTTTGACAGATTGACCTCGGAGAACTCGATCCCGTTCCGTGTGAGCAGGGCCTTTGCCTTGCCGCAGCGCGCGCAGGGATCGGCGGTATAGACGGTGACCTTCTTCATTACTTCATTAAATATAGTCGCTGCTCCGTCGCCGCAGCCGGTCTCCTGTAGCCAGAAGGATGCGGCGACGGAGCCACTCCCTCCACCCTTGCCATGCCCGGCAGCGTAAAGACTGACGCAATCGTCCTGCGCTCGATCCGCTACGGCGAGGGCGATCGCGTGCTGCATCTTTACACCCCGCACCGGGGCCGGGTCGGCGCCATCGCCAAGGGTGCTCGCAAGACCCGCAGCCGCTTCGGCGGACGCCTGGAGCCGTTCTTTTACCTGCGCCTCGTGCTGTACGAGGGCCGCGGCGACCTGCTCACGGTGACGAGCGCGGAGACGGTGGCTCCCTACGCGCGCCTGCGCGACGATCGAGCCGGGCTCGACGCCGCCGCCCGTGCCTGTGACGCCGTGACGCGGCTGTTCGAGGCCGGTGACCCCAACCCGGCCGTGTTCCACCTGCTGGCCAACGAGCTGGCGCTGCTCGACGCCGAGCCGGCCCGCGCCGGCCACGCCAACCAGCTCGCCTTCCGGGTCAAGCTGCTGGTCGCCGCCGGGCTGACTCCACAGCTCAACGCCTGCGCTTCCTGCGGCGAGCGCGAGCACCTCGTCGCCTTCTCGGGCGCCGCCGGCGGCGTCGTGTGCAACGCCTGCGAGGCCTCCGCCTTCCCGTTGGACGGTGAGGCTCACGCCTTCCTCGTCGCCGCGCTCGCCCGGCCGCTGGCCGAGGCGCCCGAGGCCGAGCCGCGGGCGCTGCGCCAGGCCGAGCGGGCGATCGGCGAAACGGTCGAGCACCACGGGCACGTGCGGTGGCGACCGGCCGTCGCGGCCTAGAATCGCGTCGGTGGAGAGCAGCACAGCCGTCGGCACCCAGTACGTCTACGACTTCTCGGAGGGTTCGGCGGACATGCGCGAGCTCCTGGGAGGCAAGGGCGCGAACGTGGCCGAGATGACCCGGATCCTCGGCCCCGAGCGCGTCCCGGCGGGGTTCACGATCACGACCGAGGCGTGCGTCCAGTACATGCGCGACGGCGCCGAGCCCGAGGGTCTCGACGGCCAGGTGGACCAGGCGCTGGCGCGGCTGGAGGAGCGCACCGGCAAGCGCCTCGGTGACCCCAACGACCCGCTGCTTGTGTCCGTTCGCTCGGGCGCGCGCGAGTCGATGCCGGGAATGCTCGACACCGTGCTCAACCTCGGTCTGAACAACGACTCGGTCCGAGGCCTGACGCGGGCCACCGGCAACGAGCGCTTCGCCTGGGACTCCTACCGCCGCTTCGTGCAGATGTTCGGCAACGTCGTGCGGGGCATCCCGGGGGAGCGCATCGAGGACGAGATCGCTGCGCTCAAGGCGCGGCGCGGCGTCGAGCTGGATACCGACCTCGGCGTCGAAGAGCTCCGCGAACTGGTGACGACCTTCTGTTCGCTCTACCGCGAGCAGACCGGCGAGGAGTTCCCGCAGGAGCCTCGGGAGCAGCTCCGGCAGGCGATCCGTGCGGTGTTCGACTCCTGGAACGGCGAGCGCGCTGTCCAGTACCGGCGGCTGAACCGGATCCCCGACGAGTGGGGAACCGCGGTCAATGTGCAGCAGATGGTGTTCGGCAACAAGGGGGAGACGAGCGGGTCCGGCGTCGCCTTCAGCCGCGACGAGGTGACCGGCGCGGCCGAGCCCTCGGGGGACTTCCTCGTCAACGCCCAGGGGGAGGACGTCGTCTCCGGCGTGCGCAACACGCAGGAGCTCGCCGAGCTCGGGGAAGTCATGCCCGACGCGCACGGCGAGCTGCTCCGGATCCTCCGTACGCTCGAGGGCCACTACGGCGATATGCAGGACACCGAGTTCACGATCGAGGAGGGGCGGCTCTACCTGCTCCAGACCCGTAGCGCCAAGCGCCCGGCGCAGGCGGCCGTGCGGTTCGCGGTGGACGCCGTCGAGGAGGGGCTCCTGGACAAGGCGCAGGCCGTCGCGACGATCGACGCCGCCTCCCTCGAGGCGCTGCTGCACCCGACGTTCGACCCCGACGTCGAGTACGAGGTCCTCTCGCGGGGCGTCGCCGCCTCGCCCGGCGCGGCCACCGGCGAGATCGTCTTTCGTGCCGGCGACGCCGTTGCCGCCGCCCAGGAGGGCCGCGAGGTGATCCTCGTGCGGCCGTTCACCGAGGCAGACGACGTCGCCGGCTTCCACGCCGCCCAGGGGATCCTCACCAGCGAGGGCGGCAAGGCCTCGCACGCCGCGCTGGTGGCGCGCGGCATGGGCCGGCCCTGCGTCGCCGGCGCGAGCGAGCTGGACATCGACCCCGCCGAGGGCACCCTGCGGGTGGGCGACACCGTCCTGCACGCGGGCGATCGGATCGCGATCAACGGAACGACCGGCGACGTCACGGTGGACGAGGTCCCGCTGATCGACCCGGAGATCACCGAGCAGTTCCGGACCGTTCTACGGTGGGCCGACGAGCTGCGCCGCCTGGGCGTGCGCACGAACGCGGACACGCCCGAGGACGCGCGGCGCGCGCGGGACTTCGGGGCCGAGGGAATCGGGCTGTGCCGCACCGAGCACATGTTCATGGCCGCCGACCGCCAGCCCAAGATGCGCGCGATGATCATGGCCGGGACCGAGGAGGAGCGCCGCGCCGCCTTGGACGAGCTGCTGCCTCACCAGCAGGAGGACTTCGAGGGGCTGTTCGAGGCGATGGAGGGCCTGCCGGTGACCATCCGGCTGCTGGACCCACCGCTGCACGAGTTCCTGCCGAACCACCATGAGGTCCAGCAGGAGGTCGAGCGAGCCCGCATCGAGCGGGCCGACGACCTGCCCGAGCACGAGCGCCCGCTCGAGCGGGTCTCCCAGCTCGCCGAGACCAACCCGATGCTCGGGACCCGCGGCGCGCGGCTGGGGATCCTCTACCCGGAGATCTTCGAGATGCAGGTCGTGGCGGTCGTTCGCGCCGCCCGGGCGGTGCGGGAGCGGACCGGCCAGGCCCCGCACGTCGAGGTCATGGTGCCGCTGATCGACTACGAGCAGGAGCTGGAGTTCCTGCGCGGGCGAATCGTGGCCGCCGCCGCCCGCGAGGGCGCGCGTGAGGGCGAGGACTTCACCGTCGGCACGATGATCGAGCTTCCGCGCGCGTGCTTCGTGGCCGACCGGATCGCGCGGCACGCCGACTTCTTCTCGTTCGGGACCAACGATCTGACCCAGACCGCGCTGGGTTTCTCACGCGACGACATCGAGGGCAAGATCCTCGCCAAGTACATCGACCGCCGCATCCTCGACCGCTCCCCGTTCGAGACGATCGACCGCCCGGGCGTGGGATGGCTTGTGCGGCTGGCCGCGTGGGTGGGGCGCGAGGAGCGGCCTGACCTGAAGCTGGGGATCTGCGGCGAGCACGGCGGCGATCCCGACTCGATCCAGTTCTTCTCCGACGCGGGCCTGGACTACGTCTCCTGCTCGCCATACCGCGTGCCGGTCGCGCGCGTTGCCGCCGCCCAGGCGGCGATCCGCGCGCAATAGCGCGTCAGCCGATCCGTGGACGCTGCGACAATCGAGGCATGGCGCTCTCGACCGATCACCCCACCGTCGCCGAGGGCTTCGCCGCCCGCGTGCAGGCACTCGAGGAGGCGCAGCTCGACGAGCGTGCCACCCGCTCCTATCCGGCACGGCGGGCGCGCCCCGAGGAGGACTGCTCGCTGCGCACGCCCTTCCAGCGCGACCGCGACCGGATCGTCCACTCCAAGGCATTCCGCCGCCTCAAGCACAAGACGCAGGTGTTCGTGGCGCCCGAGGGCGACCACTACCGAACCCGGTTGACGCACACGCTCGAGGTCACCCAGATCTCACGCACCGTCGCCCGTGCGCTGCGCCTCAACGAGGACCTCGTCGAGGCGATCGGGCTCGGCCACGACCTCGGCCATCCACCCTTCGGCCACCTCGGCGAGGCCGCGCTCGATGCGTGCGTGCGCGAACGCTACGGCGGCGCGTTCCGGCACTACGAGCACTCGCTGCGCGTGGTGGACCGTCTGGAGCGGGACGGCGAGGGGCTCAATCTGAGTGAGCCCGTCCGCGACGGGATCCTCCGCCACTCGGGCGGGGCGCCCGACCCGGCGACGCCGGAGGGCCGGATCGTGCACGTGATGGACCGCGTCGCCTACATCAACCACGACATCGACGACGCCATCCGGGCGGGCGTGCTCGATCCCGCCGATCTCCCCGCCGACCCGATCGCCTCGCTGGGCGACACGGGATCGAAGCGGATCGACACGCTGGTCCACGACCTCGTCGAGCACTCGGCCAGCACCGGCGAGATCGTCCAGGGGGAGGAGGTCGGCGGCGCGATGGCGCGGCTGCGGGAGTTCATGTTCGAGCGGGTGTACCTCGGCGCGGCGGCGCGGCGGGAGGGCGAGCGGATCGAGACCGTGATTCGAACGCTCTTCGAGCGCTACGCCGCCGATCCGCCGCCCGGCATCGAGGGCGCGAGCGACGCCGAACGCGTGGTCGATTACCTCGCCGGCATGACCGATCGCTTCTGCATCCGCGAGTTCGAGGCGCTCACGGTTCCCCGGTCGTTCGCGTGAGGGCAGCGCCTTGTCCGCCCCCGTAGGGTGGGCGTGATGGCCCGCTACAGCCCCGACGCCAAGGACCAGGTCCGCGACGCGGTCGACATGGTCGACCTCGTCTCGTCGCGCACAGAGCTGCGGCGCGCCGGCGCCAACCGCTTCGAGGGCCTCTGCCCGTTCCACGAGGAGCGCACGCCGTCGTTCGGCGTGGACCCCGTCAAGAAGGTCTACCACTGCTTCGGCTGCGGAGCCGGCGGCGACGTCTTCACCTTCGTGCAGGAGATCGAGGGCCTGGACTTCATCGGCGCGCTGGAGTACCTCGCCGACCGCTACGGCATCGAGCTGCAGCGCGAGGAGGAGGACCCGCGCGCGGCCGAGCGGCGGCACAAGCGCGAACGGCTCTACCAGCTGCTCGAGCGCGCGACCGCGTTCTACGAGCGCTACCTGTGGGAGTCCGACGAGGCGGACGACGCGCGGCAGTATCTCGCTGGGCGGCGGCTCGAGGAGGACACGTTGCGCGAGTTCCGCGTGGGTTACGCGCCGAGCGCATACGACCGCATGCTGGGCGCGGCGCGCAGCGCGGGCTATTCCAACCGCGAGGCCTACGACGCCGGGCTGGCCCAGCGGTCGAAGGGCGAGGGCCGGCTCTACGACCGCTTCCGCCGGCGGATCACCTTTCCGCTGACCGACCATCGCGGGCGCGTCCTGGGGTTCGGGGCGCGCCAGATGGGGGAGGCGCGCGGGCCGAAGTACCTCAACACGCCCGAGGGCGAGCTCTACCACAAGGGCCGCCAGCTCTTCGGCCTGGCGCTCGCCCGCGCGGAGGCGGCGCGGATCGGCGAGGTCGTGCTGGTCGAGGGCTACACGGATGTGCTGGCGCTGCACCAGGGAGGCCTGCGCAACACCGTCGGCCTGATGGGAACCGCGCTGACCGAGGAGCAGGTGAGCGAGCTGGCGCGCCTCGTCGGGGGCTCCGACGAGGCGCGGGTGACGCTGGCGCTCGATGCCGACGCGTCGGGCCAGCAGGCGATGGTCCGGGCGGCGGCGGTGGCGGCCGGGCGCAAGCTCGACCTGCGTGTGGCCGCCCTGCCCGAGGGCCGCGACCCGGCCGAGCTCGTGACGACCGAGGGCGCCGACGCGGTGCGGTCGCGGATATCGGCGTCCGTGCCCTTCGAGGAGTTCAGCTTCGAGCGGATCCTCGCGGGGGCGGACCTGGGGAGCGCGGGTGGGCGGGACCGCGCGCTCGGCGACCTGCGCGGCGTGCTGGCCACCGTCGCGCCCGGCGTGCAGCGCGACGAGCTGGTGCGCCGGGCGGCGCAACGGCTCGGCCTGAACGAGCGCCTGGTCGCGTCGCTCGCGGCGGCCGGTCCGGACGGCAACGGGGATCGCGGCGCGCGGTCGGCGCCGGCCAAGGGGCTGGACAAGCGCGAGCAGACCGAGCGCACGTTCCTCGCGCTGTGCATCGCGTTGCCGGAGGTCGGCGCCAAGGCGCTCGCCGGGATCGACCCCGAACGCCACCTCACCGGTTCGCTCACGCGCCGGGCGGCGGCGCACCTCGCCGAGCATCTCGATTCGCCGACCGAGGGCATCGCGCCCGACGACGGCGAGCTGCTCGCGCTGATGGCCGAGCTGGCCCTGCGTGCCGCGCGCGAGCCGGCCGGCCCGGCCAGCTTGGAGGTCGAGGCGCTCCAACTCGAGAAGGATCGCCTCGAGCGCGAGATCGCCGCCGGCCGCTCGGCCGGCAGCCTCGACGTCGCCGAACTGGCGATGCAGCGCGCCGACGTCGTCACCCGGTTGGAGGAGGCGCTCGCGCGGGCGTCGATGGAGCGGATCGACGTCGCGGACTGACCGGTCGGGCGGTGTCGCTCGACTCCCCATCTGCAACAGCTTTGCCAACCGGGGCGGATTGCCGACGCGCGTCACGGCGCG
>JAWVFS010000309.1:0-6487 GCA_033855795.1 Solirubrobacteraceae bacterium
GACTGTACGCGTCGGCGAGCTGTGCGGAGGCGGTGACGAAGCCCGGGATCGCCACGCTGCGCACGTCGTAGGATCCGACGAACAGCTGCGACTCCGCCTTGTAGTTGGGTGCCCGCAGCAGGCCGACGGCAACGGCAACGCCGACACAGACCAGCACGCCCGCAAGGACCACCTGCCAGGAACGCTTGAGAGCGGTACCAAGGGACATGACGTTCGCGCGGCCGTGCGTAGCGCCGGCTCGGCGGCCTACCACCGGGAGCGGCGCGTGACTATAGCCGCGTCAATGCACCCGAGCGCAGGTTCGGCGCGCCTCAGGCCTCAGCCGAAGGCCGCATCAAACGGAGCCAGGGCGCGTTCGATGCGCTCTGCCCGGTCCGGGTCGACGAGGGGGCCGGCGGTGACGAAACCGAGCATGAGGCGGAAGCTCGAGTAGTTCGCCTCGATGCCCGGGGATCGGTAGGTCACCGGCGCGGACGCGTCGGTGATACCGCGGGCGAGCTCGTCCACCGGTGGAGGAGGCAGCCGGCTATCGGAACCGCCGAACGCGTCCATCAGCAACCGGATGAGGAGCAGGCGAAAGCGAACGTCCTCGTACGGCCTGCCGTCGGCCAGTTGGAAGCGCCTGAAGACCGTGATGACCTGGCGGAAGTGGACGAACGCGTCGGGCGCCTCGGCCAGACGCCGTCGTTCGCTGGGGATGTGAACCTGCGGATAATCCATGGTGTCGAACATGTGGACGCCGCCGTTCACATTTCTGTAGTGGAGGTGCGCCTGCCAGGGCGGGAACGCACGCAACCAGTCGATCTCGAACATCAGCTCCCATGTCGCGAGTACCGGTCCGAGGCCGTGGCGCTCGTACCACTCGTCGTTGAACACGAGCTCGAGACCGAGGCACGCGAGTCCATCGTCCCGGCACCGGCGGTAGCGCTCGGCGAGGAAACCGACGTCGTTGATGAACAGGTCGACGTCGTGGAGCACGGCGTATTTCGTCCGCGCCGCGGTGATCCCGTGGAAGAGCTGGAAGAAGTGGTTGAGAGACGGGTCGCCCGAGACTCGCTGAATGGCTCGCGCCCTCGCCCCGATCCGCGCCGGCCGCACAACGCCCGGCGGAAACAGGGCCGCACTCTGTGCGAGCGTGGACGCAAAGTCGGGCGTGCTGCGATCGGGGATGACGATGATCTCCGTACGGCCGTCTGGGTCCTGCCGTGCGAGTCCCGCCAGGGCGAGATGCGTGAACACCGGCAGGTCTCCGGGAACCGGGATGAGGATCGTGTACCCCTCCGCGGCGTCGGTACCGCCCCGCCAGCGCGGGTAGAGAGTGCGCCAGGCCGCTCGCTTCAGGAGCCGGCGAGCTCGACTCGGGTCCGAGCCATTGGCGTTGCGGGCACCCACGCGGATATCGTCGTGGATCCCGTTACGCCCGTGTCGCAGTCGTGAGGCCCCCGTCGGCGCGAAGCAGCTCACGGGCGGCGGCGAGCAGCGAGTCATGGCGCGCGATCTCGCCCATGCCGTTCAGGGGCTTGGGTCCAAGGTAGACCGGTGTGGCCCCAACCCGCCGCGCGGCCAGCATGTCGGAGCCCGAGTCGCCGATCACCGCGGAGTCCTCGAAGCGGATCTCCGGAAAATCGCGCTGTGCCTGGAGGAACATCCCGATCTCCGGCTTGCGGCAATCGCACGTGTTCGCCGCGTGCGGGCAGTGGTAGATGCGTGCGATCGCGCCCCCGGCCGCCGTGAGACCGTCGAGCATCCCCCGATGGATGCTGGCCAGGTCGTCCTCGGTCATGCGGCCGAGCGCGATTCCGCGCTGATTGGTCACCACGACGAGGCGCACTCCGTGCTCGGACAGCAGACGCACGGCCTCCTGGGCGCCCGGCAGGAACGTGAACTCGTCCCACGTCGTGACGTACTCGCCGTCGGGCGCCTTGACGTTGAGCGTCCCGTCCCGGTCGAGGAACACGGTCTCCGGCAGGCTCACGACGAGCCGGCGGCCCGTGAGTCGCTCAACTCACCCGCCATGTCCGCATGCCCTCGTGCGCGAAGGCGAACTCCTCCACGCGCGCGTCCATGGCCAGCATCGCCTCGGCAACCCGGTGCTTGGTCCGGTAATCGCAGTAGAAGAGCATGTAGCCCCCACCCCCCGCGCCGGTGACCTTCCCCCCGATCGCGCCGTGCCGGCGCGCCTCCTCGTACATCTCGTCGATCCGGTCGTTCGAGATGCGCGACGACATCCGCTTCTTGGCCTGCCAGGCCTCGTGCAGCAGCTCCCCGAAGTCGGTCAGCCGCCGCTCCAGGAGCGCCTCCTTCATCTCCACCGCGAGGACCTTCTGGCGCCGGAGGCCCTCGAGGGCGGTCTCGTTGTGCCGCTCGAAGCGCTGGGTCTGGTCGTCGATGATGTGGTCGGCCGTACGCGAGACACCGCTGTAGCAGAGCAGCAGGCACTGCTCCAGCTCGAGCAGGGCGTCGGGGGCGATGCGCAGCGGGTTGACGATGACCCGGCCATCGCCGAATTCGATCAGGTTGAACCCGCCGAAGGTCGTGGCGTACTGATCCTGTAGGCCACCCTTGATACCGAGGTCCTCGCGCTCGATCGAGCAGGCGAGGCTGGCGATGTCGTACTCGGTCATCTCGAGGTGGCGGAATTCCTTGAGCAACCCGATCAGCGTCACGGCCATCGCGGAAGACGAGCCGAGTCCGGTGCCGGGCGGCGCGTCGGAATGTAGGAAGAGCTCGAAGCCCTGATGAAAGCGTGGCTTCTCCGCGGGATCGCTCGCCCGGCGCGGGTAGCGCTCCTCGACGTTGCGGATCGCGGCCTTGGCCATGTCGAGCTTGCCGTCATGGTCGAGGGATTCGTCGATCCCGTACGTCGTCGTCATCCCGTAGTCGACCGACTCGATCGAGATCTTCTCGCCGGAGCCGGGGACGAGGGTCCCGTAGGCGTAGCGGGTGACCGCGGCGTTGAGGACGATGCCGCCCTCGCGTTCCGGGAAGGGCGGCACGTCGGTCCCGCCGCCCGCGAAGCTGATGCGAAGAGGGGTCTTGGCCCGAATGAGCACCGGCGGGTGACGATAGCGTCAGTGCAGGGACTTCGCCTCGTACGGCCCGGCGCCAGTACGCTCCCTCCGCAGGCATGGAGATCCTGTTTCTCAGCACCGTCCTGCCCCACGGGAGGGTCGCCGGTGGCGAGATAGGCACCCACGCCGTGCTCGACGCCCTGTGCGCCGCGGGGCACGATGTCACGGTCGTCGGGTACCGGCGCGCCGCCGAAGAGCGGTCGCCCCCGACCGGCTGGGTCGAGGTCGGCGAGCGGCCGATCGAGACGGAGCAGGCCGGCCGGCTCCGGGTCGGTGCCTGGATGGCCTCGGCGCTCGTGCGTGGCCTGCCGTATTCGGCGGCGAAGTACCGGTCTCGCGCCTACGTCCGGACGGCCCGCTCACTCAGCCGGTCGGGCCGGTTCGACCTCGCCGTCGTGGATCACGCGCAGGTTGGTTGGATCCGACCCGAGCTGGAGCGCGCGGGCCTGCCGTTCGTCCTGTCCAGCCACAACATCGAGGAGCGGCTCTACGCCGGCCAGGCGGCCGGCGCACGCGGCCCGAGGCGGTGGTTGCTCCAGCGCGAGGCACGGCTCATCGGCCGCCTGGAGGAGCAGCTGGGGCGGCGTGGACGCGGCGTGTGGTCGCACGCGGAAGCCGACACGGACCACTTCCGCCAATTCGGCCGGGCGTGGACCGTCCCGGTGCATTCCAGCTTCGGCGCGCCGCCCTCGCGGGTGGAGAAGCAGTGCGACGTGGCGCTGATGGGGACGTGGACCTGGGACGCGACGCGTGCGGCGCTCGAGTGGTTCCTCAACCGAGTGCATCCACGGCTGCCGCCGGGTTTGACCGTCGAGGTCGCGGGCCGTGGCGGCGACTGGATCGACGGCGCCTACCCCGGCGTCCGCTACCGGGGCTTCGTACCGGACGCGCTCGAGTTCCTGGCTGCCGCCCGCGTCGTGGCGGTGCCGGGAGTCGGCGGGACCGGCGTGCAGATCAAGACGCTCGACGCGATCGCGTCCGGCGCTCAGGTCGTGGCGAGCCCGGCGGCCGTGCGCGATCTGTCCTCCCCGCCCAGCTCGGTCCACGTGGCGACCACCCCGGAGGAGTTCGCCGACGAGCTTCGCACGCTCGCGGCGGCGCCGGACTCGCTCGCGCCGAGCCATGAGGGCATCGAATGGACACACGAGCGCCGCGAGCACTTCCGGGCCGCCGTCGCGACCGCCGCCCGGGCAGCGGTGACGGACGCGTGAAGGTCGCCTATCTGGTGGCCCGCTACCCGGCGGTCTCGCAGACCTTCGTTGTCGGCGAGGTGCTCGGGCTGCGCCGGCACGGGCTGGACGTCGACACTCTGGCGATCCGGCGCTCGCCGCCCGAGGAGGTGCTGTCCCAAGCGGATCGCGAGGCCTTTCAGTCGACGTACACGGTCCTGCCGCCGCGGCCGTGGCACCTGGTGCGTGGGCACGGCCGCGCGCTCGTACGCGACCCCCGGGGCTACATCTCGACCCTCCTCCACGCGCTTGCCCTGGGTCGGCTCGACCTCCGGGCGGTGCTGTGGCAGCTGTTCTACTTCGGCGAGGCGATGGTCGTTTGGGATCAGTGCGAGCGCCGCGGAGTGCGTCACCTGCATGTGCACTTTCCCAACGTGGCCGCCGACGTCGCCATGCTCGTGGCGCGCTACGGCGGCGACGGGTGGAGCTACAGCATGACCCTGCATGGTCCGACGGAGCTGTCCGATGTGCGAGAGCACAGGCTGCCGGAGAAGGTGCGCCGGTCGGCGTTCACGATCTGCATCAGCGATTACACGCGCAGCCAGGTCATGAACTTCGTCGAACGCGAGCACTGGACGAGGCTTCCGGTCGTGCATTGCGGCATCGACACGGAGCGGTTCACCCCGTTCCCGGACGACGGTACGCGAGCGTCGCCGCCGACCGTGCTTGCCGTCGGCCGCCTCGACCCGCGCAAGGGCCACAGCCTGCTCGTGGAGGCGCTCGGCCGCCTCGCGCGGGAGGGGACGGACGTGCGCGTGGTCATCGTCGGCGAGGGACCCGAGCGCGCGACGCTCGAGCGGCTGGGGCGCGAACTGGGCGTGGGCGACCGGCTGGCGCTGCCGGGGGCGGTCGGCCAGGACGAGATCGGCACGTGGTTCGAATCCGCCGATGTCTTCTGCATGCCCAGCCTCGCCGAAGGGCTGCCGGTCGTACTGATGGAGGCCATGGCCTGCGAGCTCCCGGTGGTGGCGCCGCGGCTGATGGGCATCCCCGAGCTCGTCGAGGACGGCGTCAGTGGAACATTGGTCACGCCGGGCCGAGCCGACGAGCTCGCCGCGGCGCTGGCGGGCCAACTCACCGACCCCGAGACCCGCAAGCGGATGGGAGTCGCCGGCCGCGAACGCGTACTGGCCGAGTTCGAGGTGGGCGAGTGCGCTCGACAGGTGGCCGAGCTGATGAGAGCGGTCGCGGCGCCGTGATGGGAACCGGCGCATATACCGTCGCGCCCTCCTATCCTGCTGACGGCAATGGCAGGCGGGGCCCTTGGCAGGGGAGCTACGTCAGACCGCGCGGCATCGCTTACCTCGATGCGCGCGGTTTCGCGCGTCTCGCTTATGAGCGTGGGACTCGACTCGATCACGGAGGCTGATGTACTGGAGCGGGTGGGCGCCGCCCTCGACCGAGGAGAGGGCGGGTGGATCATGCCCGTCAACCTCGACGTGCTCCGCCAGCTCCACCGCGATGCAAACCTGCGCGAGATGGCTGGGCGTGCCGATCTGGTGCTCGCGGACGGGATGCCGCTGGTGTGGGCGAGTCGCATGTGCGGGACGCCCGTTCCCGAGCGAGTCGCCGGCTCGGACCTGGCCTCGTCGCTGCCCGAGGTGGCCGCCGAGCGTGGGGCGTCGGTCTTCCTGCTCGGTGGCGATCCCGGCGTCGCCGAGGCGGCGGCCGACTGCCTGTCCGAGAGGACCCCGGGGCTGCGCGTCGCGGGAACGCTCTGCCCCGAGCGCGGCTTTGAGCGCGATCCGCAGCGACTCCGGGAGATCACGGCTGCCGTGGCCGCCGCCGAACCGAGCGTCGTGCTCGTGGGTCTCGGCTTTCCCAAGCAGGAGCGTCTGATCGAGCACCTCCGTCTGGCCCTTCCGCGGGCCTGGTTCGTGTGCGTCGGCATCTCGTTCTCCTTCCTCTGCGGGAGCGTGCGCCGCGCCCCGCGCTGGATGCAGGCAACCGGCCTGGAATGGCTCCACCGCGTCGCGCAGGAGCCACGCCGCCTGACCAAGCGTTATCTGATCCACGGGCTGCCGTTCGCGGCCCGCCTGCTCCTCACCACGATCGCTTTCACGCAGCGATCCACCTGATCGCCCGCGCGATCAGTTGGGGCTCGCGCGGGCCGGCGGTCAGTCCGTGAAGACGGCGTCGACCACGCGCTCTGATGCGCGGCCGTCCTCGAGCGAGCAGAAGCGCTCG
>JAWVFS010000310.1:0-4563 GCA_033855795.1 Solirubrobacteraceae bacterium
CACGCCGTCGCGTGGCGTGGGCGGCCCGGAGCGCGCGCGCACCGCCCAGGCGCCGAAGCGCGCCTCGCCGGGCACACCGAGCCGCACCGCCGCGGGCGCCGCCGGCTCGGCGCCCGCCGCGAAGCGCAGCGTGCCGTACTCGCTCACCGCGCGCAGCCCGCCATGGAGCGAAAGCTCGGCCGATCCCGGCGTGGCGGTCAGCGCGACCAGCTCGGCGAGGCGCTCGGCGGCGTCGGGGGCCGGGCGGCCGGTGGCGTCCTCGGCCAGCCGCCGCAACACGAGTCGGGCCAGCGCGGCCGGCAGCGCGGCCAACTCGGCGCCGGCCAGTGCGCCGCGGCCGCCGAGCACCTCATCGACCGCGGCGTCGAGCACGTCGGCCTCGTCGCGCAGCCGAGCCGCCGTGCGCACGACGTTGCGCTCCGCCGCCGGGTGGACCGCCCGCAGCTCCGGCACGAGTCCGTTTCGTACGCGCGCGCGCGCGTAGAGACGGTCGTCGTTGGCGGCGTCCTCCCGCCACGCCAGCCTGCGGTCGCGGCAGTACGCGGCGGTCTGCTCGCGCGTGACCTCTAGCAGCGGGCGCACCAGCCGCCCGTCGCGCGCCGGCATGCCGAGCAGCGCACGTCGACCCGGTGAGGCCGCGAGCCGGTAGAGGACCGTCTCGGCCTGGTCGGTGGCGGTATGACCAACCGCGACGCGGGCACGGCGCTCGAGCGCAAGCCGCGCGGCGGCGCCGTAGCGGGCGTCGCGCGCCCAGGCGTGGAGATTGCCCCGGCGCGGGGCGTTGACCCGTTCCACCGCCAGCTCGATACCCAGCGCCGCGCACAGCTCCTCGCAATGCGTCTGATCGCCCTCGGCCTCCGCGCGCAGCCCGTAGTTGACGTGCAGAGCGCTCGCGCACCCGGGGCCGACGAGGCGCCGCGCGACGTCGAGCAGGCAGACCGAGTCCCGGCCGCCCGACAGCATCACGACGACCGCACCGCCGGCCGGCAGCAGCCCGGTGGCGCGCACCTGCGCCAGCACGCGATCCGCCGTCATGCGGCGAGTGTACGCCCGGCTGCCGGGCTATTCGTCCGCGCGGGCGAGGAACAGCGCGGTCGGCTCCCGGAATCCCTTCAACCGCACCTCGCCGATTGGCTCGAACTCGAGGTGCGAGCCGGCGTTGTCGACCACGGGGCGCGTGACCAGGACCTCGCCGCCCGCGGCGCGTGCCGCCACCCTGGCGGCCAGGTTGACCTCGCGCCCGTAGTAGTCGCCGTCGCGGTACAGGGTCTCGCCGTAGTGGATCCCGACCCGCGGCAGCGGGCGTTCGTCGATCAGGGTCTGGAAGCCGACGGCCCAGTCGGTCAGGGCGACGGGGTCAGAGCCGACGACCATCACCTCGTCGCCGATCGTCTTGACCACCCGGGCGTCGTCGGGGAGCGTGTTCTCGACCGCGTCGACGAAGCGCTCCACCGCCCCGAGCGCCTGCTCCTCGCCCTCCTCCTCGGTCAGGCGGGTGTACCCGGCAAGGTCCGCGAACGCGATCGCGACGCGTAGCCGGCCGAGCTCGAGCGTGTCCTCGTCGACGTCGGCCTCCATGTGGCCGATCACGTCCTGCTCGACGAAGTGCTGCAGGAAGCGCTGGTGGAGGTGGTCCATCATCGGCGAGGCCAGCGGCAGCAGCTCGCGGGCCAGCTGCTCCATCTCCTCCGCCATCTCGAGTCCGGGGACGCCATCGCGCATCAGCGGCTCGTGCACGTAGAGATGGAACAGGCGTACCTCGGCGTCGGCCACCTGGGATATGGCCTGGCCGTAGACCCGCACGAGCTGCAGGAAGGCGACGAGCGGGAAGCCGGCGGACAGGACCGCGGCGATGTAGCGCAGCATCTGCAGGTCCTCCTCGGTCAGGCGCTCCAGCGACTGGCTGTTGAAGCCGATCGAAGCCCACACGCGTTCGATCAGCGCGATCTCCAGGCCGGTCTCCTCGGCCACCTCCTCGAGCGTGTACGCGGCCTCGACCGGCGGGAACAGGTCCTCGACGTAGGCGAAGGCGAGGACGCCCCCCTCGGTGGCGCGGCGGATCTCTTCCAGCGAGTGGCCGCGCGCACGGAGCCGCGCAACGATGCGGGCGTGCGCGGCCGCGGCCAGCGTCCAGTGACCGTCGTACTGCGGGATGAGGCCGTCCTCCGCCCACCGCCGCAGCGTCGCCGGGGTGACGCCCGCCCGGCGGGCCGCCTCGGCCAGTGTGATCTCGCTCATCGATCCGGGCCTTGGAGTCGTGTCAAACCCGCCCCAGGCCGGCCTGCGTCAGGCGACGAGGTGCGGATACTCGGACTCGAGCATCTCGCGGTAGCGCGCGTAGATCGGTTTGGTGATCGGGATCAGCGACAGCGCGGCCTTCACGTCGCCGCCGGTCTTGATCCGCCGCCGGGCGATGGCGACCGCGACGTTCTCCCTGCCCTGGAAGTACCTGTTCGCGACCTCGGAGGACATCTTCATCTTCACCTTGGGCTCCCACTCCACGTCGTCGGTCCACTCCCAGTGGAGGTTGCCCTCGTCGCCCCGACCGGCCCGGATGTTGACGACCAGGTCGAGGTCGTCGAAGTCGAACCGCTGGGGCACGTCGGCGTCGCGCAGCTTCGGCCCCATCTCCGGGTCCTCACTCATCATCGAGAACACCCGATCGATGACCTCCCGGAACTGCTTGGGAGAGTCGAACTCGGGACTGCTCATTCGCCGACCTTCATGCGCTCCTGGTTGCGGGGCACGGTCGCGGCCGCGCCAGGGATCGCCTCGGCCAGCGCGGCGATCTGACGCGCCAGCTCCTGGAGCTGTTCCTCCATGCGCTCGAGCCGCTCGGCGCCGGCGCCGGCGCCGGCGGCGCGATCGAGGTTCTCGTCCAGACGGTCGAGGCCGTCCTCGATGCCCTCGAGCCGCTGGGACACGGAGCGGACGCGCCGCGTGAGGCGCTCGATGTCGGAGGCGGAGGGGATGTTCAACGCCCCCATGGCCACCTCCTGGGCCTGCGCCGCCTTCTTCTGCGCATCGAGCGCATGGGTGAGCGCGCTGTTGAGCAGTGGGTTCTCGAGCACGTCCTGGGCGAGCTTGCCGAGCGCATCCTCACCCTGACGGGTGATCCGCTGCTTCAGCCCTTCCTGGGAGGTCTCGTCGGTCATCGGGGCTTCCCTTCGCTCGCTCGTGGAGGCGGCGCCACTCTAACGCACGACAACCGCCCGCCGAGGGGGTGGATCGCCGTCGATCCCGTGCCTCGACCTGCACTCGAGAGTTGCGTCACGCGGGGCGATGCATCGTCCGCGGGCTTGACGGGTAGGGTCTCTGGGCGTGATGGGCGTTCCCATCGACTCAAGTGGACGGTCCATCGCGCCGATTGCTTCACAGGAGCTCGTCCGGCTCCGATACCCCCATTGACGCCCGAAACGGCCGCGTGCCGACCTCCCAATTGCCAATGACGGTTCAGCGTTGCAATCGTCAGAACCACTCAGTAGCGTGCTTCGCGCGACAGCCGGCCCTTCCGAGAAGGGAGGGAGCCGGATGTGCGGGAGGAGACTGGCGCCGGGGATGGTGAAGAGGAAGCTGCTGATCGCACTCGCTGTGGCCGGGCTGCTGACGGCAGCCGTCGGTCCATCGACCCTGCCGGCAGGCGCTGCGTCCCACGTCATCACGCTCAAGCTGCTCACCGGCCAGCTCTTGACGGCCCAGATTCCCGATGGCGCGCCGTGCGATCCCTCGTCGGTGCCCGGCGCGACCCCCGGCGCCGTAGTGATGAGCTGCACCGAGATCCCGGTACAGACGACCCCGGCCGCACCCTCGAGCGCGCCGAGCACGACCACGACCACGAGCACCCAGCAGACCGCGCCGACCGAGGCGCCGAAGCCCGGCGGGTCGCCCCAGCCGCAGGGCACCGGCCCGATCACCCGCGGGGGCGAGAAGCCGAAGCCTCAACCTAAGGGTAAGACTGGGACCTCGCTGGGTCAGCCCCGGGCGGACGACGTCAAGCCGACCCGGGGCGCCAAGGGCAAGACCCGCGCCAGCGACGGCTCGCCGACGATCGACAACCCGACGTTCTCCCTGGCCGACGCCGGGCCGGCACCCATCGGGGTGCCGAATTTCTTCATCGAGAAGTTCCGGATCCCGCCGTTCCTGCTGCCGATCTACCAGGCGGCGGGCACGGAGTACGGGATCCCCTGGCAGGTGCTGGCGGCGATCAACGAGATCGAGACCGACTACGGACGCAACCTGAGCGTGTCCTCCGCCGGGGCGCTGGGCTGGATGCAGTTCATGCCCTCGTCGTGGGCAACGTATGGCGTCGACGCCAACGGCGACGGCAAGAAGGACCCCTTCAACCCGGTCGACGCCATCTTCGCCGCCGGGCGCTACCTGCGCGCCGCCGGCGGCGACAAGGACATCAACAAGGCCATCTTCGCCTACAACCACGCCGACTGGTACGTCCAATCGGTGATCCTGCGCGCCAAACTCATCGGCGGCATGCCCGCCGACCTCGTCGGCTCCCTCACCGGCCTCACCGAAGGCCACTTCCCCGTCGCCGCCCGCGCCACCTACGCC
>JAWVFS010000311.1:0-11825 GCA_033855795.1 Solirubrobacteraceae bacterium
GGACTCCCAGTCGAAGGAACGGGCGATGTTCGGCGAGTAGGCGACGCGCCGGTTCAGCGGAGCAAGACCAAAGCGGTAGCCGATCATCTTGAGGATCGACACCGGCGTGCACGTCATGTGCGAGACGAACGAACGGCGGGCATACGGGGAGACGGCCACCCCCGGGATACGGATGCCGGTCTGCCCGAAGTCCTCGGCCAGGTCGCTCGAGTTGCGCTGGTCGGGCATGCGCGGCGGCCGGACATGGTCGAAGAATCCGCCCCACTCGTCGTAGACGATGAACAGCGCACCGCGCTTCCATTGCGGCGACTCCATGAATGCGTGCACGACGTCGGCCATGAATGCCTGGCCGACGCGAACGTCCCCGTGCGGGTGCTCGTCGCCCGACGTGCCGCCGTCCTCGTTGGCGAAGGCCGGGTCCACGAAGGACACGGCCGGCAGGGTCCCGGCGGAGCAGCGGGTGTAGTACTCCTGCACGTTGCCGCTGCGACCGAGGCCGGGCTGGCCCCACAGGGCCGACACCGGGATGTCCGTGTAGAAGTAGCGGTTGGAGACCCCGGCGCGGTTGAGCGCGGCGAAGATCGTGTTGTCCGGGAACCCGGGCGCGCTGGGGATGCTGTTGTCCTTCTTGCCGTAGGACTCCGCGGCGTGCATGTACTCGCGGTTGGGGAACGTCGACGCCAGCACCGAGCAGAACATGCGGTCGTAGGTCGTAAAGGCCCTCGCCGCGCTGGGGAGGAAGCCGAGGTCGGCCGGGTCGTAGTAGCCCAGGGCGAACTCGTCGTTGTTCGACGAGCGCAGGAAGCCGTCCATCTTCCCGCCCGCGACCTGGATGCGCCCATCGTCCCAACCGTGATCGGGGTCGGGGTGCGCACAGCCCTGGTAGTCCGTGCCGAGCGGGTGGGTGGCGTGGCGCTGGCCCTGCTTGTCGACGTAGCTGAGGCCGGCCTGGCGGCCGTCGGCATTGGGCATCCACCCCAGGTAGTGGTCGAAGGAGCGGTTCTCCATCATCAGCACGACGAAGGTGTCGATCGGCAGGTTGCGCGGCGAGGGCAGCGCGGCGCGGCGCTGGCGGCGAGCGGCCTCGGCCACCAGCGTGTCAGGGTCGAGCACGGTCGACAGGCCCGTGGCGAGCCCGGCGGTCATCGCCGCGCGCGCCAGGAACTCCCTGCGGCGCAGATAGTCGTCGGGGTGCCCGTAGGCGAGTCGTTCCGCGGCGGCGGGATCGCGGATGTCGGTCACGGCTAGGTCCCTCCCATTGAGGGCGGCGAGCGTACCGGAACCCGGGGCGTGCTCGTTGCAGTCCTGTGAAGCGCTGCGGGTGATTGACTTCGCGGCGCGATGGACCTCGGCATCGACAGCAGGATCGCCCTCGTCACCGGCGCCTCGAAGGGCCTGGGCCTCGGCATCGCGAAGGCGCTGGCCGCGGAGGGCGCGCGCGTCGCGATGTCCTCGCGCTCGCAGGAGCGCATCGAAACCGCCGCGGCCGAGGTACCCGGAGGGCGGGGATTCGTCCACGACAACGCCGACGTCGACGGCGCCGATCGTCTGATCGGCGCCGTGCACGACGAGCTGGGCGCGGTCGAGATCCTGGTCGTCAACACCGGCGGGCCACCGGCGGGAGAGCCGTTGAGCTTCACGCGCGAGCAATGGGAGACCGCCTATCGCAGCCTCGTGCTCAGCCCCATGGAGCTGATCGAGCGCGCCGTGCCCGGCATGCGCGAGCGCGGCTGGGGCCGCATCGTGAACGTCTCCTCCTACGCGGTCCGCGAGCCGATCCCCTATCTGATGCTGTCCAACGCCCACCGCAGCGCCACGCTGGCGGCGTTCAAGACTCTCGCCCGTCAGCTCGCCGGCGACGGGATCACGCTGAACACCGTGCTGGCCGGCATGATCGCGACCGACCGGTTGATCGAGCTCGGGGGCGGGTCGCGGGAGGCGGTCGAGGAGAACGCGCGCGAGCAGGTGCCGGCGGGGCGCCTCGGGCGAGTGGAGGAGTTCGCCGCCGCCGCGGCCTTCCTGTGCTCGGACGCCGCGAGCTACGTCACCGGGGCCGCGCTCGCCGTGGACGGCGGGCTGCTGCGCTCGGTTTAGCGGTTGCCGCCTGCCCGATGCCCGGCGGCGGCGCCTGGTGGCCCGAGGGCGGGTCCTCGGCCAGAAGCTGAGGGATGGTCACGAGCCGGTACCCGCGGTGGCGCAGCCGGCGGATGACGGTCGGCAGGGCCTGGGCGGTCTGGCGGCGCGGGCCGCCGCCGTCATGCATGAGCACGATCGCCCCGGGCCGCGCACGTGACATCACGGCCTTGACGATCGCCCTCGCCCCCGGGCGCCGGAAGTCGCCGGTGTCGATCGTCCAGAGGACCATCAGCATTCCAAGCGCTCGGGCCACCTGCAGGGTGTGGCGGTTGTAGGAGCCGTAGGGCGGGCGGAAGAAGCTCAGGTTCTCCACTCCGTAGCGGCGGGCGTGCCGGGCGGCGGTGACGAGCTGGCGGCGCTGCTCCGAGGCGCGCAGCATCCCGAGCGGCGCGTGGTTCTGGGTGTGGTCGCCGATCGAGAAGCCGTGGCGAACCTCGGCTCGCAGGATCGACCCGAAGAAGTCGAGCTGCTGACCCACGAAGAAGAACGTGGCCGGGGCGCCGGCACGCCGCAGCACGCGCATGATTCGCGGCGTGTCGGGCCCGGGCCCGTCGTCGAACGTCAGGGCGATCTCGCGCCGGCGCGTGCCCCCGCGGGCAATGAACGAGGTCCGCGCCAGCGTCCGCGTCACCGCCTGTCGCTCGCGCGAACGCTGCCGGCGCGCCGAGCCCTCGGTGCGGGACGTGGCCATGTCGGGGCCGAGCGCCGGGGCCGCGGTGGCGGCCTGCAGCGTGGGGATGCCAACCTCGGCGCCGCCGCCGGCGCCGAGGGCCAACCCGCACAGCAGCGCCAGCACGGCCAGCGCGGTCGCCGCGGCGACGCCCGTGCGCGTGGCGCGCAGGCGGCGTAGCAGCGGCACCGTGGCGCGAGGCAGCCTCATCCCGTTCGTCGTGCCAAGTATCGGAGATATGGTCAACGCCGTGGGTATCCGCGCTGTGATCTTCGACCTCGACGGAGTGCTGATCGACTCCGAGGAGCGGTGGTCGCGGGCGAAGGAAGACCTCGTTCGCGAGACCGGCGGTCGCTGGAAGCCGGAGGCTTCGCGGGCGATGCTCGGGATGAGCTCGCGCGAGTGGTCCCGCTACCTCAAGGACGAACTTGGCGTCCCGCTCGCGCTCGAGGAGATCAACGATGCCGTGGTCAGGCGGATGCTCGAGGACTACCGGCGCGACCTGCCCCTGATCGAGGGCGCGCGGGACGCCGTCCTGCGCCTGGCCGCGCGGTGGCCTTTGGGGCTGGCCAGCTCGTCCAACCGCGAGGTGATCGACGCCGTGCTCGAGGCCTCCTGCCTGACCGACGCCTTCGCCGTCACGGTTTCCTCCGAGGAGGTCGCGCGGGGCACGCCGGCACCCGACGTCTACCTCGTTGCGGCGGCCCGCCTCGAGGTGGCCCCGGCCGACGCGGCGGCCGTCGAGGACTCGACCAACGGGCTGTTCGCGGCGCGCGCCGCCGGGATGGCCGTGGTCGCCATCCCGCACCGCGCGTTCCCGCCGAGCGACGAGGCGCTCGCGGCGGCGGATGTCGTGCTCGGGTCCCTTTCCGAGCTGACGCCGGCGGTCATCGAGGCTCTCGGTCGGTAGCGGAAGGTTCACGGCCTCCGCGGCGTCTGCAGTCGTATCGGTTCTGAAACGAGAGGAGACGCCAATGTCGGTGACACAAAGGTGGAGTGCTGTGGCGCTCGCAGTGGCCACGACGGCGGGACTGGTCGCGGTCGCAAGTGCGGCGACCCACCCCGCCACAACGGTCGTGAAGGCCGCCCACAACACCCATCAGAACAAGCAGATCGTCGTCAACGTACACGGCACCACGCTGTACCGGCTGACCGGCGACACGCCCCGTCACGTGCTGTGCACGCACCGGCTCGTCAGGGGCCTGGACTGCCTGGTCATCTGGAAGCCCCTGACGGTGCGTTCTTCCTCGACCTCGGCGATCAAGGCGGGAACCGGCGTGTCAGGCGCGCTCACGCTTCTCCGCCGCGCCCGGAACAGCTACCAGGTCGTTCTGCGCGGAATGCCGCTGTACACCTACATCGGCGACTCGCGGCGGGGCGACGTCAACGGCGAAGGAATCCGTAGCTTCGGCGGCGTCTGGCACACGGTGCCCGCCTCGACGCGGCGGGCCACGTCGACGCCGGCGCCGATGCCAACCCCGACGACGACCTACCCGACGACCCCGTACTGAGCCGGGATCACAGGTGCTCGGCGCTGCGGTGCCCGAAGGCGCCGAGCACCGCCTGGACGCCCGGACCGATGAGCAGCGCGAAGGCGACCGTGCCGATGCCCACGGTCCCGCCGAGCAGCGCGCCGATGAGGAGTGCCGAGAGCTCCAGCGTCACGCGCACGAGGCGAAACGAGAGGCCGGTCCGGCGCACGATGCCGGTCATGAGGCCGTCCCGGGGTCCGGGGCCGAGACGGGCGGTCAGATAGAGACCGCTCGCGAGCGCGACCAGGGCGATGCCGCCGAGCAGCACCACCACACGCCAGATCCCGCTGGGTGAGGGCACGACCTCGAGGGTGACGTCGATGGCTATGCCGACAAGGATGGCGTTGAGCACCGTCCCCAGGCCCGGGGTCTCGCGCAGAAACCACCAGGACGCGACCACGATCGCGCTGATCAGGATCGTCGCGGTGCCGATGCTGAGCGGCGTCTGCACCGAGACCCCCTGCGCGAGGACGGTCCAGGGGGAGTTTCCGAGCCCGGCGAGCACGATCAGGGCGTCGCCGGTGCCGAACAGCCACAGGCCGAGCACGAGCTGCGCGAGCTGGAACGGGCTGGGACGCCAGCGCGACGCGGTGGAGGGATAATCGCTCACGCGGCCCAACTGGATGGCGAGCACGGCGAGGAGTGGCGATGAGCGGCAACGGACACGGAGCCAGGACCTTTGTGGTCGGAGTCGGGATGACCAAGTTCGAGAAGCCCGGCGCGCGTGACTGGGACTACCCGGAGATGGCCAGGGAGGCGGGCACGAAGGCGCTGGAGGATGCCGCAATTCCCTACGACGTGGTCGAGCAGGCGTTCGTGGGCTTCTGCTACGGCGAGTCGACCTCCGGTCAGCGGTCCGTGTACCAGCTCGGACTCACCGGGATCCCCGTCGTCAACGTCAACAACAACTGCTCGACCGGGTCGAGCGCGCTGTTCATGGCGCGCGAGGCAGTGCGCGGCGGGTTGGTCGAGTGCGCGCTCGCGCTCGGCTTCGAGAAGATGGAGAAGGGGTCGCTCGGGGTGAAGTGGACCGATCGCACCAACCCGATCGACAAGCATGCGGAGGCCATGTTCGCCGTCTGCGAGCCCGAGGCTTCGCCGCCTGCGCCGCAGATGTTCGGCAACGCCGGACGGGAGCACATGGAGCGCTACGGCTCCGAGCCCGACCACTTCGCCTGGATCGGATGGAAGAACCACAAGCACTCGGTCAACAACCCCTACGCCCAGTTCCAGGACGAGTACAGCCTCGAGGACATCAAGGCCGCGAAGATGATCCATTCGCCGCTGACCAAGCTGCAGTGCTCGCCGACGTCGGACGGATCGGCCTGCGCCATCGTCGCCTCGGAGCGCTTCGTCGAGCAGCACGGTCTCGCCGATCAGGCCATCGAGATTGCCGGCCAGGCGATGGTGACCGACATGCCGTCGACGTTCGAGGAGCGCTCGAGCATCAAGATCGTCGGCTTCGACATGTCACGCGAGGCGGCGCGCCGCGCCTACGAGCAGGCCGGCCTCGGGGCCGACGACGTCGACGTGATCGAGCTCCATGACTGCTTCAGCGCCAACGAGCTGATCACCTACGAGGCGCTCGGGCTGGCCGAGGAGGGGCACGGGCACGAGCTCGTGGACGAGCAGGCGACGACCTACGGCGGGCGCTGGGTCGTCAACCCGTCGGGCGGGCTGATCTCCAAGGGCCACCCGCTCGGCGCGACCGGGCTGGCGCAGTGCAGCGAGCTGACCTGGCAGCTGCGGGGAACGGCCGACGCCCGCCAGGTCGAGGGTGCGCAGGTCGGCCTGCAGCACAACATCGGCCTGGGCGGCGCCTGCGTGGTGTCGGTCTACCGCCGACCCGAGGCGGGGTAGCGCCGCGCCTTCGTGCTCTTCGCAGCGCGAAGCTCTCGGCCACCAGCAGGCCGCCCCTTCGGGCGCGAGGAGAACCGTGGCCTGCTCATCCTGTCCGCCGCCGCCGGCTGAGATCCCGCGCTGCCGGCGATTGAGGCTAGGCAGCGAGGCGAATCGCGCTGAGCTGGCCGATGGCGGCAACCGTCGTCTTCGCCGGCTCGGGGTCGTCGACGTCCCAGCGGACGACCACGCCCGCCTCCGGACCGACAATCCGCAGCACGGTCCCCTGCCCGTGCGTTGCGTGCGTCACCCTCAGCCCGACGCTTGCCTGCACGCCGTCGAGAGTCAAGAGCGATACCTCGTCCATGAAGCGCATTGCCCTCCTATCGAACCGATCGCGAGTCGGGATGAGATCTGACGTGAACCGACGAGTAGGCATTAGTGACTTGAAGCACATTTAACGCCCTGGGCCGGACGCAAGCGCCGGTTCGCGGAGGAGGGAAGTACCCCCAACGGGACTCGAACCCGTACTACAGGCTTGAAAAGCCCGCGTGCTGACCGTTACACCATGGGGGCCGGTGCTCGGCGGAGTGTAGGACGCGGAAATCAGCGTGGGCGGCGAGCCGTCCGGCGTGTGGCACGATTGCCGCGCGCCTCTAGCTCATCTGGTCTAGAGCACCGGGCTTTTAACCCGGAGAGCTGGGTTCGAGTCCCAGGGGGCGCATGACGACTCGCGTTTACGGCGGCGGCGCTCGGTCCAGATCCTGAAGCGGCTGGGGCAGGGTGTAGAACCAGCTGCCGTTGGGAAGCTGAACGCCGTAGCGATACAACGCCGGGGGTGCGCTGGACTGGAACCTGCGGAGGAAGACGCCGCCCGGTTGCGTGACGAAACCCGGGTGGTTGTCGCCGCCACTGGCATTGCTCGTGTCGATCGGCTCCCACGTGCCGTCGGGCTTGAGGCCCTCGATGCGGATGGCCAGCCCGCCGTTCCGATCGGGCCGGACATGCCCGAAGATGCCCACCGACGAGCCGTCGCGGAAGGGCAGCAGCGTGAGTGGGAACGTGGAGGCGGATGGCTTGGGCCGGAAGTCCTCGTAGTACAGCCCCGTCTGCCAGGACCCCGGGTAGCGGGCTCGGCTGCCGCGATTCGCCAGGCGAACCGCCGGGGCGGTCAACACGTCACGGAGCAGGAACTGCGTGATGGCCCGGACGCGGGGATTGCGCTGCGACAGGTACTCGGCCTGAGCCAGCAGTCGCGTCTGCTGGTCGAGCGTCCACGGCTTCGTGCGCACCGGGTCGTTGGTCTCGTAGCCGAACTCGGTCAGCCAGAGGTCGCGCGTCCCGGGCGCGAAACGGTGGCGCGAGACCAGCCGCGCACTCAGTTGCGTGATGCGGTCGAGGTTGGCGACCCGCACGATGTTCGGGTCGGAGGTCGGGACCCCGGGCGGGCTCTTCAAGGCGTAGGGATGGTGGCTGAGGCCATCGCCGGGGACCCGGCGGAAGTGCCGGCAGCCGCCGTCGCGGACCGGGTGCAGTCGCGCATCTACGCAGGCGAGGCGCCGGAGGAAGGGGATCGGCGCGATCGGTGAGATCGCCCCACCCCGCGTCCCGCCGCCCGGCGCAGTCACGCCGATCAGCACCTTCGCGCCCCGGTTGACGGCCTTCACAGCGGGATAGGCGGCCTGCACCATGGCGCGGTACTGGTCGGCCGCTGCGGCGACGCCACCCTGCCACTGGGGCTGCAGGAAGGTCGGCACGTTGGGCTCGTTCCACAGCTCGAACACGTCGACCCGCGGAAGCACGACCTTCCCGTGCACCGGCGCGAACCGGCCCGAGTAGCGGCGCGCCATTGCCCGCGCGAAGCGCGCGAACTCGGCCGGGCTCGGGCGGTTGACCGCGCCGAAGCGGTCCTTGCTGCCGAACCCGGCCGCCGCCCAGCGGGGGGCGCCGAAGCCGATGTCGAGATCGATCTTCACGCCGTTGAGGGCCCCGACCAGCACCGCGCGATCGATGCGATATATGAACGTCGACCGGTACGTTCGTGCCGACGGAGCGTAGGCGTCAGGCTGGTCGGCGCGGAAGCCCCGGGGCTTGCGCCGGTCCTTCGGGCGCGGGGCGGCCAGACTCCACGGAAGGGTGATCCGCGCGCGGTCCACGCCGAGGTTCCGGAGCAGCCCCATGCCCGTCGAGACGTCGGAGTCGGAGCCGTAGACGAGCACGTTGTCGTCCTGAATCATCGTCTCGTAGGGCGCCGCCCGAGCCGGCGCGGCGCCAAGCGCCAGAGCGGCGATGACAGCGGCGATCAGTGCCGTACGCGTGCGCATCCTTACTCCCCTACGGTCTGTTCAATCGGGCGGTCGCGGTGGTCCCCTAGGCCGACCGCGCGGCGCCAGACGATAGCGAGCCGCCCCGGCCGGCCCGCCGGTACCGTTTCGGATTGATGTCCTCGTGAGCGCATCGCAAGCTCCCCCGCGGCTCAGCCGCTTCGAGACCGTCGGCGCGTGGCTGCATGTGTGGACCCCGCCGCGTGACGCGGCGGTGCCTCCGGTCCCGTGGCGGCGTATCGGTATCGGCGCGGCGATCGCCGCGGTCGTGTTGGGCGCACTGGCCGCATGGCTGATCCCGCGCATCGACCGGGCCAAACGCCACGAGGCCGCGGCCGAGCAGCGCCAGCTGGCCGCGTTGAGCGCGCGCGAGCGCCGCGTGCTGGCGCGCGACCAACGGCTCCATACGGGCCGGACGAACGCCCCGCCGGCCGACCCGGCGACCGCCCAGCGGGCGGTGGTGGCCGCCCTCGAGCGGGCGATCACGGCCGACGCCCGCGGCCGGAGCGCCGCCGGCACCCTCACCGGCCACGTCCTCACGACCACGTGCGCGCCCTTCACCCGGGCGGCCGCGCGCGTGACGCCGCCGCCGACGGCAACCGCGGCCGGATACGAGTGCACCGCCGTGACCCGCGAGATCCCCCGCTCGGCGCGCAACATCGCGGGCGCGATCGGCTACCCCTTCTGGGCGCGCGTGAACTTCCCCAGCGGGACGTTCGAGTGGTGCAAGGTCAACCTGCGCCCCGGCGAGCGTGGAATCGGCGGGGAGGCCGCCGTGGTCGCCCTGCCCGCCGGCTGCAACCTGCTGAAGGGCTGAGGCTAGCCCGAGCCCGTGGGCGTGAACGCCTTCGACGGGTGCTCGGCGTCGACGCATCCTTGGAAGCCGGCCTGCACCTGCTGGTCCGACGGCGGATTGAGCGCCAGCAGCTCCGGGAGGGTCACCGACCGGTACCCCCTGCGCTCGAGCGTCCGCAGGATGTGCGGCAGGGCGACCAGCGTCTCGGACTTGTTCTCGTGCATGAGGATGATGGCCCCCGGCCGCATTCCCTCGGTCGCGCGCTGCTGGATCCCGGCCGCGGACGCGCCCTCGGAGTCCTGCGTGTCCACGTTCCAGGTGGTTTGGAGCAGCCCGAGCTCCCGCGCCTGCGCGTCGACATTGGCGTCGCGGGCGCCATAGGGCGGACGGAACAGCGTGATTGGCGTCCCCGTCGCCACCTGGAGCAAGTCACGGGTCCGCGCCATCTCGAAGTTCCGCACCGCCGGAGTAGCGCGGCTGACGTCGAGGTGGTTGAAGGTGTGGTCGCCGACCGTCCCGGCCCGGGCCTCCACGGCCGGGAGCTGCGGATAGTCGGCGAGCTGCCGCCCGACGACGAAGAACGTCGCGCGCTGGCCGTGGCGCGCGAGCAGCCGCAGTACCTGCTCCGTCTGTGGGCCCGGGCCGTCGTCGAAGGTCAACGCGACGTACTTGTTCTGGGTCCCCGCGCAGAAGACCGGCAGGCCGAGCGTGGTCAGCCGGTTGACCGCGGCCTGCTGCTCCGCCGTCGAGGGCAGCGGCGCGTTGAGCAGCAGCCGATCGAGCCCCTGTCGGACCGGCTCGACGTTCCGCAGCGCGGCCCGGTTCTCGGCCGACAGATGGAGCTTGCCGTCGCCACCGCCCCCACCGAGCAGGGCGAAGAGAAGCACGACGAGCAGGACCAGCGCGAGCAGGGCGAGGCCCGCCGCGGCACGGCGGCGCTGGTAGACCGCCCGCGGGTGTGGGCTAAGCGAACGGTGTGGAGTCTGGACGCTCAAGACAGCCTCGCTGCGTCCCCGCCCGCGCGAGGACACCGGAGCGCGGAAGGCCCACAGGCTAGTACAGCGAGGCGGGGGCGGCCTTAGTGGCGGAAGTGACGACGGCTCGTGAAGACCATCGTCACGCCGGCACGATCAGCGGCCTCGACGACCTCGTGGTCGCGAACCGAGCCGCCCGGTTGGATGATCGCCCGCACGCCGGCCTCGATCGCAAGCTGGGGGCCGTCGGCGAAGGGAAAGAAGGCGTCCGAGGCCAGCGCGGCGCCCTCGAGCGAGTCTGCCCGAGACTTCTCCACCGCGAGCCGAACGGAGTCGACCCGACTCATCTGTCCGGCTCCGATCCCCGCCGTGGCGAGGTCCTTGCTGAGCACGATGGCATTGGAGCGCACGTGCTTGCAGACCTTCCAGGCAAAGCCGAGCTCCTCCCACTCGTGCCGCGTCGGCTTGCGCTCGGTGACCACGCTCATCTCCGCGCGATCCTCGAGGTCGAGATCGCGATCCTGCACCAGCAGCCCGCCCATCACGGGCTTGACGTCGGGCTCGATGCGGTTGATGGTCCGGCGCTCGTTGTCCTCGAGCACCCGCATATTGGGCTTGCCCGCGAGAACCTCGAGAGCGTCGTCGTCGAAGCCGGGAGCAAACAGCACCTCGACGAACTGCTCGACGATCGCCTCGGCGGTCGCTCTGTCCACGGGCGTGTTGAGGCAGATCACGCCCCCGAACGCACTCATCGGGTCCCCGGCGAACGCGCGCCGGTAGGCCTCGAGCGCGGTCTCGCCCAGGGCGACTCCGCACGGATTGTTGTGCTTGATGATCGCGCAGGCGGGCACCTTGAACTCGCTCACGAGCAGCCGGGCGGAGTTGAGGTCGAGAAGGTTGTTGAACGACAGGTCCTTGCCGCCGAGCTGCCGCACCATGGACATCACGTGCATGCGCTCCCCGACCTGGGAGTAGAGGGCCGCCCGCTGGTGCGGGTTCTCGCCGTAGGGCAGGTCGGTGAGCTTCTCGAACGCGCGCACCAGCAGGGGCGGGAAGTCCTCCTGCTTCTCCGCGAACCAGCGGGCGATGGCCGTGTCGTAGCGCGCGGTGTAGGCGAACGCCTCGCCGGCCAGGTTCTCCCGCGTCTGGAGCGACAGCCGCCGCTCGGCCGTGCGCAGCTCCTCGAGCACCGCGTCATAGCTCTCGGGCGAGGTGACCACGGCGGCGAACGCGTGGTTCTTGGCGGCGGCCCGGATCATCGTCGGGCCGCCGATGTCGATCTGCTCGATCACCTCGGCGTCTTCGGCGCCGCGCCGCGCCGCCGTGCGCTCGAACGGGTACAGATTCACGCAGACCAGGTCGACGAACTCGACGTCCTGCTCCTCGGCGGCGCGCAGGTGCTCGGCGTTGTCGCGGACGGCCAGCAGCCCGGCGTAGAGCTTGGGGTGCAGCGTCTTGACGCGACCGTCCATGATCTCCGGGAAGCCCGTGAAGTCCTCGATCGACCGGACGGGCAGGCCGGCGCCCTCCAGCTCGCGCGCGGTCCCGCCTGTG
>JAWVFS010000312.1:0-6349 GCA_033855795.1 Solirubrobacteraceae bacterium
CGAGACGACGGGGATGTCGAGACGCACCGACGCGTCGTTGAGCAGGTAGCGCGTGGGGAAGTTGTCGAGGCCGTCGACGATCACGTCGTAGCCCTCGATGATCTCCACGATGTTCGAGGCGTCGAGACGGACGGGGTACTTGACGACCTCGACGTCCGGGTTGATGGCGGAGATCGTCTCCTCGGCGGAATCGACCTTGGGGACGCCGATGCGGTCGGTGGTGTGGATCACCTGGCGCTGGAGATTCGAAAGGTCCACCTCGTCGTCGTCGACGATGCCGAGGGTGCCGACCCCGGCCGCCGCGAGGTAGAGCGCGGTGGGGGAGCCGAGCCCGCCGGCGCCCAGCAGGAGGACCTTGGCCTCGAGCAGCTTCTGCTGGCCCTCGACGCCGACCTCCGGGATCAACAGGTGGCGCGAGTAGCGCTCGCGCTGCTCGGCGGTCAGCGCCTTGGGCACCTCGACGTCGTAGCCGCGGTCCTTCCACAGCGTGATGCCGCCCGTCATGTGCTCGACGTTCTCGTAGCCGAGCAGCTCGCGCAGCGTGTGCGCGGCCCAGGCGGAGCGGTTGCCGGACTGGCAGTAGAGGATCACGTGGGCGTCGTGATCGGGCGCTGCGCGCTCGATGCGCGACTCGAGGTAACTGCGCGGGACATGCACCGCGCCCGGAATGTGGCCGGCCGCGAACTCCTCGTTCTCGCGCACGTCGACCAGGACCGCGCCGTTTCCGATCTGGCGGCGCACCTCCGCCGGGTCGACCTCGTCGACCTGGCTGCGAATCTGCTTCTGCACGTGTGCGCTGGAGGGAGTCATGCGGAAACCTGGGAAATACCGTCGGGTTTGCTTACTTCAGGAAGTATAGCGTGGCTTCGCAGTCGTCAGTCGTCAGTCGTCAGTCGTCAGTTGCGAGGGTCGAGGCCCTCATTGTGACTGACTTTAGCGAGGGTTCGAGCCTGAATTCTGACGACTGACGACTGAAGACTGACGACAATTATTTGGGGCGCCCCCTCCCGGGAGGCGCCCCGTATCTCAGGCCCTATGCTGCGTGGCAAGCCGCCGCCCGCGTCGTGCGGAAAACGTTTGTGGACTTGCTCGCAGGAGAAGTATCGCCCAGGGCGGGCTCCGGCGATATCGGGTCCAGACCCCATCTTGGTCCTTCCCCCTCCGGATCGGACGCAGACGCAATGAAGAGGCTCTCGCTGTTCAGCCAGATCTTGGCGATCAACGCCCTGCTGGTCACGGCGACGGTCTTCGTCGCCGCCATAGCAGTCGACCTATCCGTGGACGATGCCGGCAAGCGCCGCGAGTTCGCCGTCCTCGTGGTGGCGCTTTTGGTCTCGCTGCTGGCCAACGCGCTGCTGCTCCGCCGGCGCCTGCGGCCGCTCGAGCGGCTGATCCGCTCGATGGAGGAGGCCGATCTGACGAGCGGAAGCGGCCGCGCGCGGGCATCGCGCGCCGACGCCGACGAGGTCATCCGCCTCCAGGCTGCGTTCAACCGCATGCTCGACCGGCTCGAGGCCGAACGCCGCGAGGCCGCACACGGCGTGCTCCGCGCGCAGGAACAGGAGCGCCAGCGGATCGCGCAGGACCTCCACGACGAGGTCAACCAGGCGTTGACGGCGATCCTCCTGCGCCTCGAGGCCGCCACACAGGACGCGCCGCCGGCCCTGCGGCGCGAGCTGGAGACCACCAAGGACCTTGCCACGCAGGCGATGGAGGAGCTCTTGCACCTGGCCCGCGAGCTGCGCCCCACGGCGCTCGATGACCACGGGCTGCTCCCGGCCCTGCGCACCCAGGTGTCCGACTTCTCGGAGCGGACCGGCGTCGACGCCCAGTTCCGGCGCCGCGGCGACGTCCCGTCGCTCAGCTCCGAGCAGCAGCTCGTGCTCTACCGGGTCACCCAGGAGAGCCTCTCCAACATCGCGCAGCACGCCGGCGCCCGGCACGTGGTCGTCGAGCTGTCCTCGATCGGCCGCCTCGTGCTCCAGATCTCCGACGACGGCCGCGGACTGGTCGGCGGCGCGGAAGGGCGCCCGACCACGCGCGACGGCGGCCTCGGCCTGTCGGGCATGCGCGAGCGCGCGCTGCTCGCGGGGGGCGAGCTGTCCATCCATTCCACCGAGGGCGAGGGAACCATCGTCACGCTGACGATGAGCTAGATGATGCGGATCCTCATAGCCGACGACCACGGCATCGTCCGCAGCGGCCTGCGCCTGCTGCTCGACCGCCAGCCCGACATGGAGGTGATCGCCGAGGCGCGCGACGGCGTCGAGGCGGTCGAGGTCGCCCTGGCGAGCCGCCCCGACCTGTGCGTGCTCGACGTCGCGATGCCGCGCCTCACCGGACTGCAGGCGGCGCGCGAGATCAAGGCCCAGGCGCCGGACATCGCCGTGCTGATGCTCTCCATGCACGACGACGAGCGCTACGTGTTCGAGGCGCTGCAGGCCGGCGCGTCGGGCTACGTGCTCAAGCGTGAGGCCGACAACGACCTCGTCGACGCCGTGCGGGCGGTCGCCCGCGGCGATGCCTTCCTCACCAACGCCGCCGAGCGCTCGCTGATCCGCGCCTGGATGGAGGACGGCACGCAGGGCCCGCGAGAGCCGCTCACGGGCCGCGAGCAGGAGGTGGTCAAGCTGATCGCCGAGGCGCACACCAACGCCCAGATCGCGGACGTCCTGCACCTGTCCGAGAAGACGGTCGAGTCCCATCGCGCCAACGTGCTGCGCAAGCTGGGCATGCGCGACCGGGTCGAGCTCGTCCGCTACGCGATCCGCCGGGGGTTGGTCGAGCCCTAGGCGATAGGCTCGCCGCGGACAGCGACCCCAGGGAGGATCGCTCTGCGCCGACTTGCCGTCATCGTCGCCGGACGCCGCACGAAGTGGTTCGTGCTGGTCGGCTGGATCGTGCTGCTCTTCGCCCTCGCGCCCCTGGGTTCGAAGCTGGCCGACGTCACCAACGACCAGACGTCGAGCTTCCTTCCGAAGAATGCGGAGTCGACCAAGGTCGTCAACCTGCTCGAGAAGCAGTTCCCCGGCGGCCAGACGGTCAACGGCCTCGTCGTCTACGAGCGGCCGGGTGGCCTGACGACGGCCGACAAGGCCAAGATCGCCGCCGACGCCGCTCGCGCGAAGTCGGCGCTGCCGCTCGTCGGGCCGCCGGCTGTCCCCTTCCGGCCGGGCGCGCCACAGGCGCTCGTCGCGCCGGGCGGGGCGGTGGCCTACACCGCGCTGAGCGTTCCCGACAACAACAAGAAGCTGGCGACCTGGGGCAAGCGGCTGAAACGCATCGTCGGGACGGGGACCGGCTCGCAGCACGTCTACGTCACCGGGGACCTGGGGTTCAACACCGACGCCGATCAGGTGTTCGGGTCGATCGACACACAGCTCCTGCTCGCCACGGTCGTGCTGGTCCTCGTCCTGCTCGGCCTCATCTACCGCTCGCCGGTCATCGCGGTCATCCCGCTCCTCGTCGTCGGCTTCTCCTACGCGGTCGCCCAGGGCTTCATCTACCTGTACGCCAAGTCCGGCGCCACGGTGTCCTCGAACTCCACCAGCATCCTCGTGGTGCTGATGTTCGGGGTGGGCACGGACTACTGCCTGCTGCTCGTTTCCCGCTATCGCGAGGAGCTGCGGCGCTTCGAGGACAAGCACGATGCGATGCAGCGCGCCGTGCAGCGCGCCGGCCCGGCCATCCTGGCCAGCGGACTGACGGTGACGCTGTCCATGCTCGTGCTGCTTGTGGCGGAGTCGGGCTCGATCCACTCGCTCGGACCCGTGTCGGCAATCGGAGTGGCGAGCGTGCTGCTGGCCGGCCTGACCCTGCTGCCGGCCCTGCTGACGATCGCCGGCCGCCGCGGCTTCTGGCCTCGACGCCGGCTGATCGCCTATGCGCCGAACGAGCCGAGCATCGCGCGCCAGGGCGTCTGGCGCCGCTTCGGTGACCACGTCCTGCGCCGGCCCGGTGCCGCGCTCGGAATCACGGTCGCCCTGTTCGTCGCCGGAGCGTTCGGCATCGCGGCATTCAAGGAGGACTACAGCACCACCTCGTTCTTCAAGAAGAAGACGGAGAGCGTGAGCGGCTTCAAGGCGCTCGAGAAGGCCTTCCCGGCCGGCACGCTCGCCCCGACGACCGTCCTGGTGCAGCGCGGCGACGGCCCGGTGCGCGCGGCCGACGTGCTGGCGGCGCAGCGGCGTCTGGACGCGGTGCGCGATGTCGCGGCCGCGGCGCCCACCGGCCTCCGATCCCGCGACGGGCGGATCGCCGAGCTCAACGTGATCCTGCGCTCGGATCCGTACAAGTCCGCCGCGCTCGGGGTGGTCCCACGATTGCGCTCGGCGGTGAAGGACGTTGCCCCGGGCGTGACCGCCCTGGTCGGGGGCGGCAGCGCCGTGAACTACGACTTCGACCAGGCGACCTCGCGCGACATCAAGCTGATCGTGCCGATCGCCCTCGCCGTGATCGCCGTGATCCTCGGGGTCCTGCTCGAGGCGATCGTCGCTCCGCTCGTGCTTATCGGCTCGGTGATCCTCTCGTTCTTCGGGACGCTCGGCCTCTCGCTGCTGTTCATCCGCTACGTCGTGGGCGACGCGGGCGTGGACAACTCGCTGCCGACCTTCGCGTTCATCTTCCTCGTGGCGTTGGGAGTCGACTACACGATCTTCCTCATGAGCCGCGTGCGCGAGGAGGCGCGCCACCACGGGACCCGCGAGGGCACGCTGCGCGCGCTGGCGGCAACCGGGCCCGTGATCACGAGCGCCGGCATCATCCTTGCCGGCACGTTCTCGGTGCTCATGACGCTTCCCGTGACGTTCACGTTCGACCTCGGTTTCATGGTCGCGCTCGGGATCCTGCTCGACACGTTCATCGTGAGAACGATCATGGTCCCGGCCGCGATCGAGCTGCTCGGCGACCGGATCTGGTGGCCGTCCACCGCACAGGGCGGCGCCCACGTACTCAGAGAGGGGCCCGAAGGCCCAAGCGCGGAACCGGCGACGGAGACCGGCCCGGCCTGAGCCCTCGCTCTGAGAACTGACAACTCGTCCGCGCACGGAAGGCGGCGGACGCCGCTGATACCCTAGCTTCGAGGTCGGTATTGATGATGTTCTCCACCCGAGCCGAGTACGGCGTGCGCGTGATGGTCGAGTTGGCGCGCCGCGGAGCCGACGGCGAACACGGGTGCGTGTCACTCAGCGAGATCGCCGACGGCGACGGCCTGCCGCTCGCCTACCTCGAGCATCTGGCCGCCCGGCTGCGCAAGGCCGGACTGGTCGAGAGCCGGCGCGGCGCGCGCGGGGGGTACCTGCTCGCGCGCCCCGCCAAGGACATCTCGATGGCCGAGGTGGTGGAGGCGCTGGAGGGCTCGATCGCCCCGATCGAGTGCATCAGCGAGGGCGCCGACGGGCATCTGGTCTGCACGCGCGAGACGGAGACGGACCACGTCTGCCCCACCAAGCTGCTGTGGACGCGGGTGCGCGGCTCCGTCGTGCGCACGCTCGAGGACACCCGGCTCTCCGACCTCGTCCAGGACAAACCCAAGACCGCCGCCGCGTAGCGCCCGCACGGCGCCCGCGCCCGACCGATTCGATCAGGAGACCATGGCCGACCTAGAGATCAAGAACCTGCACGTCCGCGTCGAGGACCGCGAGATCCTCAAGGGCGTCGACCTCGATGTGTCCAAGGGCGAGGTGCACGCCCTGATGGGCCCGAACGGGTCCGGCAAGTCCACCCTGGCCAACACGATCATGGGCCACCCCGGCTACGAGATCACCGACGGCCAGATCACGTTCCACGGCGAGGACATCACCGAGGCCGAGCCCGAGGACCGCGCCCAGGCGGGCCTGTTCCTCGCCTTCCAGTATCCGGCGGCCATCCCCGGCGTCTCGGTGGCGAACTTCCTGCGCATGGCGATCAACACGCGGCGCGGCGAGGACCCGATCGGCGTCAAGGAGTTCGGCGTCGACCTCAAGCACGCCACCGAGCTGCTGCACGTGGACCGCGAGTTCACCTCGCGGCACCTCAACGACGGCTTCTCGGGCGGCGAGAAGAAGCGCTGCGAGATCCTGCAGATGGCGATGCTCAAGCCCGAGGTGGCGGTACTGGACGAGACCGACTCGGGGCTGTACATCGACGCCCTGCGCACCGTCGCCGAGGGGGTCAACACCCTGCACAACGAGGTTGGCATGGGCGCGCTGATCATCACCCACTACCAGCGGATCCTGCACTACATCAAGCCCCAGTTCGTGCACGTCATGCTCGAGGGCCGGATCGTTCGCGAGGGCGGCTCCGAGCTGGTCGGCCAGCGCGCGCGCGGGGGCTACGACTTCCTGCGCGAGGAGGTCCTGGCGAACGATGG
>JAWVFS010000313.1:0-6143 GCA_033855795.1 Solirubrobacteraceae bacterium
GCGTTGGGCCACGCCGACCGACTCGGCCGCCAGCGCCGTCGCCGCCGCGTCGTGTGCGGGCCGCATGACCTCCTGATCGCCCGGCAGCGGCTCGGCCGGCGCGCCGTCGAGACTGACGCGAAACAGCTTGCGCGTCGGGTCGATGCCGGACGTCGGCTCGACCGTCACGCCGTCGGCGTCGGCGGCGACCGCCCAGTGCCGCTCGCCGTCGTTGACGATCAGGACGTCCGCGCTGCTCGCGTCGGGGACGGCGGCCCACGCGCCGGCGATCGTGTCGCCCTCGGCTTCGACCGGTCCATCGTCGCGAAGCATCGCCAGCGTTCCGCGCAGCTCGCCGGCGGCCAACGGCGCCAACCAGCGCTCCTTCTGCTCGTCGCTGCCTCCGGCCTGGAGCGCCAGGCCGGCGGCGGCGTTGGAGAACAGCGGCGTGGGCGCGAGCGCGTAGCCCAACTCTTCCTGGAGGATCACGAGCTCGACCACGCCGAGTCCCTGGCCGCCGTGCGACTCGTCCACGAAGATGCCCGGCCAGCCCAGCGAGACGAGCTCGTCCCACTGGCCGTCCGTGAAGCCCCGTTCCTCCTCGGTCGCCAGGCGCCGGACCTCGGCCAGCGGGTAGCGCGAGGCCAGCAGGTCGCGGGCCGAGTCCTTGATCGCCCGCTGCTCGTCGTTGAAGTCGAAGTTCATGCGCTCCGCAGCCGGGGCAGGCCCAGCACTCGCTCGGCGATGATGTTCTTGAGGATCTCGGTGGTCCCGCCCTCGATCGAGTTGGCCCGGGCCCGCAGGAAGCGGTACGTCCACGGCTCCTCGTCGAGCTGGGCGCGCGGCCCAGCGATGTCGAGGGCCAGCTCGGTGAGCGCCTGGTTGACCTCGGCCCAGTGCCACTTCCCGAGCGAACCCTCGGGCCCCGGAACGCCGTACTTCATCTGCGCGGTCAGGCCCCGGTACGCGTTGAGGCGCAGCACCTCGGACTCGATGTAGAGCTGGGCGAGTCGGTCGCGGATCAACGGGTCCTCGGCCGCGCTGCCGCCGTTCGAACGCGTCTCGCGGGCGCGTTCGATCAGCTCGCCGAGCGCGATCTTGACCGCGACCTGGAGCCCGAAGGCCAGCGTCGCGCGCTCGTGCATCAGCGTGGTGATCGCCACCGCCCAGCCGTTGCCCTCGCCGCCGACGACGTTCTCGTCAGGGATCCGCGCCTCCTCGATGAACAGCTCGTTGAACTCGGACTCGCCGGTGATCTGGCGCAGCGGCCGCACCTGCACCGCTTCCTGCTCCATGTCCATGAGGAAGTACGTCAGGCCCTTGTGCTTGGGCGCCTCGCGATCGGTGCGCGCGACGAGCATGCACCACTTCGCCTCGTGGGCGAACGTGGTCCACACCTTCTGGCCCGTCACGACCCACTCGTCACCGTCGCGCACGGCGCGCGTCTTCACGGACGCCAGGTCCGAGCCGGACTCGGGCTCGGAGAAGCCCTGGCACCAGATCTCCTCGGCGGACAGGATGGGCTGCAGGTAGCGCTCCTTCTGATCCTCGGTGCCGTGCGCGATGACCGTGGGCCCGCCCATGGCCAGGCCGAGAACGTTGGCGAGCTGGGGCGCCCGCGCGCGCACGATCTCCTCGTTGAAGATCGCCTGCTCGACCAGCGTGGCGCCGCGGCCCCCGTACTCCTGGGGCCACGAGATCCCCGCCCAGCCGGCTTCGTTCAGAGCCCGCTGCCAATCGCGCCGAAAGGCGAAGGCCGCCTCGTCACCCTCGGGCTCCTTGCCGGGGTGGTTCGCCTCGAGCCACGAGCGCAGCTCGTCGCGGAACGCCTGCTCCTCCGGGGCAAGGGTCAAGTCCACGGCCGCGGATCCTAGTGATCCTTGATCGCTAGTACGCTCGGCTGAATGCGGATCGGCCTCTTCCTCGCGTACTGGCCATGGTTCTCGCTGCAGGAGCAGGTTGACCTCGCGGTCCTGGGCGACGAGCTGGACCTGGACTCGGTGTGGATCTCCGAGGCCTGGGGGCAGGATGCGGTGTCGGTCCTGGGCCTCCTGGCCGGGAAGACCGAGCGCATCGCGCTCGGGTCGGGGCTGATGCAGATCCCGGCCCGCCAGCCCGCGGCGACCGCGATGGCCGCGGCGTCGCTCGACGTGATCTCCGGCGGACGCTTCCGGCTCGGCCTCGGCGTGTCCGGACCACAGGTATCCGAGGGCTGGTACGGCGTGCCGTTCGCCAAGCCGCTCGTGCGCACCCGCGAGTACGTCGAGATCGTCCGCAAGGCGCTGGCGCGCGAGCCACTCGAGCACCACGGCGACGCCTTCACCCTCCCGCTCGACGAGGCCCATGGCGGCGGCGGGCTGGGCAAGCCGCTCAAGCTGCTGGCCAAGCCCGTCTCGGAACGGATCCCGGTCTACCTCGGCGCGATCGGGCCGAAGGCGCTCGAGCAGACCGGCGAGATCGCCGACGGCTGGCTGCCGTTCCTCTTCAACGCGGCCGAGCCGGAGATCATGCTCGAGCCGGTGCGCCGCGGCGCCGAGCGCGCCGGGCGCTCGCTCGGCGATCTCGACGTCTCCCCCGTCGTCCCGGTCGCCGTGGACGACGATTCGGCCACGGCGCGCGCCATGGGCAAGCCGTGGCTGGCGTTCTATCTCGGCGCCATGGGCGCGAAGACGAAGAACTTCTACGTCGAGCTGGCCGACCGGTACGGGTTCGGCGACTCGGCGCGGACGTGCCAGGAGCGCGCGCTGGCAGGCGACCGCGCGGGCGCGGTCGAGGCGATCAGCGACGAGTTGATCGATGCCGCCGCGATCTGCTGCGCCCCCGACGAGCTGGGAGACCGTCTGGCGGCCTACGCGGCGGCGGGGGCGGACTCGCTCGTCGCCGTGCCCACCGGCGACAAGGCCGCGGTCGTACGGGCGCTGGGCGCCGCCGCGACGGTGGCCGGCGGCCAGGCAGTTGGCTGAGCCGGGCCAGGACGCTCCGGGCCGCCCGGCGGGCATCCCCGGCGTGCGGCTGCCCGGTCCGTTCCCGGTCGGCACGTACTCGGCGCAGCTGCGCGACCGGCTGCGTGCGTTCGCCCGGGTGCAGCTGTTCGGCGAAGTGTGGAACCTCGGGACGAGCCGCGCGCGCGTGTACTTCGAGCTCCGCGATCAGCGCGGAGCGGTGCCGTGCTCGATGTGGCGCAACGAGTTCGAGGCGCTGGAGCTCGGGGCCGAGACGCTCGTCGACGGCGCGAGGGTGGTCGTGGCGGGCGGCTGCGACTACTACCCGGGGAGCGCTCAGGCCTCGCCGAACTTCTCCTTCGGAGTGTCGGAGCTGCGGGTGGCCGGCGAGGGCGACCTGCTCGCGCAGCTCGACCGGCTGCGCAAGCAGCTGGCCGCCGAGGGCCTGTTCGCACCGCAGAAGCAGCTGCGCCGCGCGGCGGTGCCGCGGTCGATCGGCGTCGTCACGGGCGAGGGCGGCAAGGCCCGCGATGACGTGCTCGCCGGGCTGCATCGCCGTGGGTGGTCGGGGCGGCTCGTATGGGCCTTCGCGCCGGTGCAGGACCGGCATGCCGCGCCCGCGATCACCCGCGCGCTGGGCGACCTGGCGGCGTGCGGCGAGGTGGACGCGATCGTCGTGGCGCGGGGCGGCGGCTCGCTGGCCGACCTCTTCGCCTTCTGCGACGAGACGCTGTGCCGCACCGTGGCGCTCCTGCCGGTCCCGGTGATCGCGTCGGTGGGCCACCACACGGATCGCACGCTGATCGACGACGTGGCCGCCGTTTCGTGCTCGACGCCGACCCACGCCGCCGAGGAGGCCGTACCCGAGCACTGCGCCGAGGCGCGCGCTCGCATGCGCGACGCCGCGCGGCGCCTGCGGGGCCACGGACGCCGCGCCGTGATCGAGCGCGCCCGGGCGCTCGCCGCGCTCTCCCGCGCGCCGACCGAGCACGTCGCCCGGCATCGCGCACGGGCGCACCAGCAGGTGCGCGAGCTGCGCGCGTCCGCGCGCCGGCGCCTGGCCGAGGGCCGCGAGCTGGCCTCCACGCACCTGCTGGTGATCACGCGGTCGGCGGACCGTGTGGCGCGCGACCACGAGCACAGCGTCGCGAGCCTGCGCATCCGCGCCGCCGACCTGAACCGCGCCGGCGACGGCGCGGTCGCGCGACGCGCGCGCGACCTCGAGCGCCTGGCGCTCGCCCTGGCCGCCCATGACCCCGAGCGCACGCTCGCCCGCGGCTACGCGCTGGTGGAGGACGACGACGGCGCGCTCGTGACGAGCGCCGCGGCCGCCCGGGCGGCCCGCGCCGTGTCCGTCCGCTTCCATGACGATCGTGTCCGCGCCCGCATCGAGGAGGACGAACCGTGACCGAGGACACCGAGGCCCGCACCTACGAGTCGGCCAGCGCGCGGATCGAGGGAATCATCCGCCGGCTCGACTCCGGTGAGGCCGGCCTGCGCGAGACGCTCGACCTCTGCCGGGAGGGCCGGGAGCTCGTCGACTTCTGCGCCGGCGAACTCGAGGCCGTTGGCCAGGGGCTGGAGGAGCTGCGCCTCGACGAGCTGGTCGCGCGCCTCGAGCGCGAGGGCGGGGCCGGCGGCGGGTCGCAACCCGGGCCCTGAGCGTCAGGACGCCGCAGCCACCTGCGCGGCCACGGTGCCCAGCGCAAAGCGGGCCTCGACCAGCTCCAGCCAGCGCTCGACGAACGCCAGCTTGAAATCGGCGGGAATCGCCATGTTGGGGAAGCGCCGGAGCGCCGGCGACTCGTCGGGATCGAGCAGGTCGGTGGGATGCAGGACGAGCGCCGGCCCGATGCCGCTTCGGGCGCATGCCGCGAGCGCCAGTTCGAGGTAGCGCTCCGCGACCCGCGGCGCCCGGCGGGCGACCAGCAGGAGGTGGCTGGCGTGGATCGGCAGGCGGGTGTAGGGCATGACCGTCACCGGAACCTCGATGAGCCTGCGCCCGTCGACCATGAGCCGGCGGACCCGCGAGCCGCGCACGAGCTCGGCGGTGCGGTCGCGGAGAACCCGCACGCCGAGGCGTGGGGCCTGGGTGTGGCGGCCGAACCACAGCCGCGAAAGCGGCCCCAGAGGAGTGGGAAAGGCCGAAGCGTCGTAGCGATACCCGCGACTCGCCAGGGCGCGCCATAGCGCTACAGATGTGCCGTACCCGGGGGCGCGGAATCCCACCGGCGGCGTGCCGGTCGCCTCCGCAAGGGCCTCCGCCGACCGGTCGAGGTCGCGCTCGATGGAGCCGCACGGGCGACGGTGCAGGTGGAGGTCGTGGTCGTCGGAGTGACTCGCCACCTCGTGACCGCCTTCCTGGAGGGAGCGCAGCAGCGCGGCACCCTCGGGCCGCCGGGCGTCCGCCCCGACCGCGAAGCACGTGGCGCGTCGACCCTCCAACACGCCGTCCAGCCGCGGCTCGAGCGCGGCGAAGTAGCTGCTCCGCGCGCACCAGCCCGGATCGCCGAGGGCACGCCGGTACGCCCACTCGTCGTCGAGGTCCACGGACAGGCTGCCGCGCGGGGCGCCGGTCACTGGGGGCCTCGACGCGCGGTCACGAGGATCGTGTCGGTGAACGGGTACGGGACCGCGAGGCGGCCGAGTCGGCCCAGAGCCTCGCTCCTGGAGCCGTCGCGCGACGACCGGCCGCGGGCCTCCATGGCGCCGCTCAGGTGCCGCAGGGTGACCCGCTTGTGCGAAACGCGAATGTCGAGCACCGAGAACCCGCAACGGTCGAGCATGCGCGTGAGCGAGGGCCGGTCGAAGAGCCAGACGGTCCACGGCGCGGCGGGCAGCGACCAGCGCGAGCCGAGGACCCGCGCGATCGCCGCGCCTCGGTCGAGCGTCTCGAGCGCGAGCAACCCGCCCGGCCGCATTCGGGCGGCGATCTCGTTCAGCTGCACGTCCGGATCGACCGCGTGATGGAGGACCTGGACGGCGGTCACAGCCGCGAACCCGTCGGCGTCGTCCGGCAGGTAGTCCAGCTCGGGGACCACCTCGATTCCGAAGCGGGCGCGGGCCTCCTCGCGGGCGTGCGCGGAGACATCGACGCCCGCCACGGTCCAGCCCGCGCGCCGCGCCTCGTCGAGGAGGAATCCATAGCCGCAGCCGACGTCCAGCAGGCGCGCGCCGGTGGCCCACGCGGGCTCGACATGGCGGAGCACGCGCCGCGCGTTG
>JAWVFS010000314.1:0-18287 GCA_033855795.1 Solirubrobacteraceae bacterium
GTGTTCACCGCGCAGCTGCACCGCGACTGGACGCTCGACAACTACGACAAGCTGTTCACGGGCGAGGGCGGGCTGTGGCTGAGGATCTACGGCCGCACGCTGCTGCTGGCGGTGATCGTCACCGGCATCGACATCCTGCTCGCCTTCCCGCTGGCCTGGTTCATGGCCCGCGTCGCGCCGCCGCGCTGGCGCACGCTGCTGTTCCTGGCGGTGGTCGTGCCGCTGTGGTCGAGCATCCTCGTGCGCATCTTCGCCTGGCGCACAATCCTCGGCTCCCAGGGAGTGCTCAACTCGTTCCTGGTCGACGTCGGATTACTCCAGCACCCATCGTCCGCGTTCCTCTACAACGAGCGTGCGATCGCGCTGACCTGGGCGTACGTGTGGCTGCCGTTCATGGTGCTGCCGATCTACACGGCGCTGGAGAAGATCCCGACCTCCTATCTGGAGGCCTCGCGCGACCTCGGCGCCGGCGCGCTATCGACATTCCGTCGCGTGATCTTCCCGCTCGCTCTGCCCGGGGTGATCGCCGGCTCGATCTTCGTGTTCTCGCTGACCATGGGCGACTTCGTGGCGCCACAGCTCGTGGGGGGCGGCTCGCAGGTGCTCGGGGGGGCGATCAAGGACCGCTTCGGCGTCGCGGCCGACTTTCCCTTCGGCGCCGCTCTGGCGATGCTCGCGCTCGTGACGTTGACGGGCTTCCTCGCGCTCACGCGCCGCAGCGGCGCCCTGGAGAACCTATGACCGGGAGCCGAGCCGAGAAGTGGGTGTTCGGCACGACCAGCGCGCTGGTGTTCGCGTTCCTGTACCTGCCGCTGGCCGTGATCGTCCTCTACGCGTTCAACAAGTCGACGATCAACTCGTGGCCGTTTCCGGGCTTCTCGACGCGGTGGTTCGACAAGCTCGTCCACGACTCGGCGGTGAAGGACGCGGCGTGGCTGTCGATCCGAATCGCCTTCTTCTCGACCACCCTCGCCCTGCTGCTCGGCACGGCCATGGCGTTCGCCTTCGCGCGCTTCCGCTTCTTCGGGCGCGAGCTCGTGAACTTCGCCGTGACGCTGCCGATCATCCTGCCCGGGGTCATCACCGGCGTGGCGCTGGCATCGTTCTTCCTCTTCACCGGTACCGACCTCTCGGCGCAGACGGTGATCATCGGCCACACGACCTTCTGCATCGTGCTGGTGTTCAACAACGTGCTGGCGCGCCTGCGGCGGCTCTCGCCCTCGATGGAGGAGGCCGCCCGCGACCTGGGCGCGAGCGGCTGGCAGACGTTCTGGCACGTCACCTTCCCGTCGATCCGCACCGCGCTGATCGCCGGCGCGCTGCTGGCCTTCGCGCTGTCCTTCGACGAGATCGCGGTGACGTTCTTCCTCGCCGGCTCGGGTACGACCACGCTGCCGCTGTGGATCCTCGGCGCCTTCCGCAACGCCCAGGCGCTGCCCGAGGTCAACGCGGCGGCCACGGTCATCCTGCTGATCTCGCTGCCCATGATCGCGACCGCGGCGTACCTGATGCGCGACGAGGGTGCGGCGTCGCGGGTCGTACAGGGCGAGTAGGGTGCCGCGCGTGAACGACGAGGCCGCAGTCCTGACCGAGCGCCGCGACGGCGTCCTGCTGATCACGCTCAACCGTCCTGACGCGCGAAACGCGGTCAACGCCGCCCTGGCCGAGGGCGTCGCGGCGACGCTCGACGAGCTCGACGCCGACGACGACCTCAGCGTCGGCGTGCTCACCGGCGCGGGCAAGGGCTTCTCGTCCGGGATGGACCTGAAGGCCTTCGTGGCCGGCGAGAGCCCCTACGCCGCCGACCGCGGCTTCGCGGGGATCACGCAGCGCGCGGCGGAGAAGCCGCTGATCGCGGCGATCGAGGGTTTCGCCGTGGCCGGCGGATTCGAGGTCGCGCTGTCCTGCGACCTGATCGTCGCCGCCCGCGGAGCCCGTCTGGGCATCCCCGAGGCGAAGCGCAGCCTCGTCGCCGCCGGCGGCGCGCTCCTCCGCCTCCCGCGGCGAATCCCCTACCACGTGGCGATGGAGCTGGCGCTCACCGGCGACCCGATCGAAGCCGAGCGCGGATACGAGCTGGGCATCGTCAACCGCCTGGCCGAGCCCGGGGGCGCCGTCGACGCGGCGCTCGAGCTCGCGGGCGAGGTCGCGCGCAACGGTCCGCTCGCGCTCAAGGCCTCGAAGAAGATCGTCCAGATGTCGGGCGACTGGACGGAGGCCGAGGCGTGGGAGAAGCAGGGTGAGATCGCGGGGCCGGTGATGACCTCCGAGGACGCCCGCGAGGGCGCAATCGCCTTCGCCGAGAAGCGCGATCCGGTCTGGCGCGGTCGGTGAACCGGCTGGGTATGAAGGATTAGGCCGCCGGCTGCCGATACTTAACCTGTGCCGAAGCCAATCGCGCTACGGTGCATGTGGCCAGATCGCTCGGTGGTTCCTCCCTTCTTCCCTCGCGCGAGCCGTTACCGAGGGGCAGGAATGGAACAGACGTGCCGGGGTAGTCGGCATCCCATGCCCAGTGATCTGATGGAACAGCTGCTCGCCGAGGCCCGTTACGCGCGCGAGCGCTACGACCTCTACAAGGCACGGGTATACGGGGGCTCGCGACCCACCAGCCTCGCGCGGCTGCGCGAGCTCGAGCGTGCGACCGAGTACGCCGACGCCCGCCTGCGTCACGCGCAGACAAGCCACGAGGTCCAGGAGGCGCGGGCATGACGGGCATGCGCCGCAGCGTCGGCGCCTTCGCGAACGAGCACCGCGGAGCCCTGACCGTCATCGGCTCCATCGCCGCCATCGGCGCCCTGGGGTTCGTCCTCGCGGGCCGCTGGAACGAGTTCGTCCTCGCGCTCGCGGCCGCGCCCCTGGGAATCCTCGCCCTCGCGGCCGCCATGCAGGTCGCGTCGCTGCTGACGCGCAGCGAGAGCTGGCACGTGTGCGTGCGTGCTGCGGGCGGCACGGTGAGCCGCCGACGCGTCTACCGGGCCGCGAGCGTCGGCTACGCCGGGAACATCGTCAACGGCCAGCTCGGGTTCGCGATGCGCATCGCCGCCCTGCGGCGCAACGCGCCCGACGAGTGTCCCAAGACCCTGGCGCTGGCCACCACCGAGGTCCCGATCCTGATCGTCGAGGGCAGCCTCGCCGCGCTGTTCTCGTTCACCTTGGTCGCGCCCCTGGGCCTTCCGTGGTGGGTCCCCATCATCGCCTTCGCGACGATGTTCGGTGTGCTCGTCGGTGTGCGGTCGGTGGCGCGCCACCGTCTGCGCGGCTGGTGGTCGGGCCTGGCCGTGATGCGCGAGACGGGCCCGCGCACCAAGGTCATCGCCCTGGTCACCCTGGGCATTTGCTTCCAGATCGCCCGGAACTGGCTGCTGCTGCGAGCCGTCGGAGTCGACGCTTCCGTGTTCGACGCCACCGCGGTGATCATCGCGGTCGCCTTCCTGGGGACCCTTCCACTTGGCCCCAGCACCGGGGCCGGCGGCATGGTGCTCATCCTCGGTGCGGGCGGCGTCGCAGCTGTGGCTGCGGCCGGGGTGCTGCTCACCGCGACCGGGGCCGTGGGAGCGCTCGCCTACGCGGCTTGGGCGCTGGCCGACCGGCTCTGGATCGCCCGCCACCGCATCCGGGACCGCATCATGGACCGCCGCCGCACCCGCTCCGCACACGCCGCCGTGCGCGGCATGCCGGCACACCTGGCCGCGATTCCCGCCCGCCACCGCCGTCTGATCGAGCGCGCCTACTTCGGCGGACTCACGCACATCCAGCTCGCGCACCTGCTGCCCTCGCCCCACGCGGCCTGAGCGCCCTAGCCCTCCCCCCACGCCGTCACGACAAGCGAGCGCGAGCCGCCGCGGTCGCGGTGCTCGCAGAGATAGATGCCCTGCCAGGTGCCGAGCGCGAGGCGGCCGCCGGTGACCGGGATCGTGAGCGACGGTCCGAGCAGCGAGGCCTTCAGATGCGCCGGCATGTCGTCGTCGCCCTCCAGCGTGTGCGTCCAGTACGGCGCGCGCTCCGGAACCGTCTCGTTGAACCACGACTCGAAGTCGCGGCGCACGTCGGGGGAGGCGTTCTCGTTCAGGGTCAGCGAGGCGGAGGTGTGCTGGATGAACACGTGCGCCATCCCCACGCGCAGCTCCCCGAGCTCGGGCAACGCCTCGACGATCTCGCGTGTGACGAGATGGAAGCCCCGCGGCCGGGCCTCGAGGGTGACGCCACGCTGTACCCACATGCCGGGAACGCTAGCGTTCGCGGCGCCGTGGCCCAGAGCACCCGAGACGCATTCCAGGAGCGCCTGGCCGGAACGCTGCCCGGCTGGTTCGGCCTCGAGCTGCTGCGCGTCGAGCCCGGCCTGGTGGCCGGGCGGCTGGAGATCGGGCCCGAGCACCTCGCGCCGAACGGCTACCTGCACGCCGGGACCGTGGTGACATTGGCCGACTCCTGCTGCGGCATGGGGTGCATGGCGTCTCTGCCGGAGGACCGCGGAGGGTTCACGACCGTCGAGCTCAAGACGAACTTCCTGCGCACGGCGCAGACGGGCGGGCTGGGCTGCCGGGCCACGCTCGTCCACGCGGGGCGCACGACCCAGGTCTGGGACGCGGCGGTGGAGCGCGAGGAGGACGGCAAGCCGCTGGCCCTGTTCCGCTGCACCCAATACCTGCTGCCGGACGCCCGCGGGCGCCAGGAGCGCGCGTAATGAACGAGCCCGACGCCGCGCCGGTCCCGCACCACGGCGACTGGCAGTACGGCATCTACCTGCGCGGGCTGGCCGGCGAGACGCCGGAGCACCCGACCGCGCTCGACGATCTCGAACGCCGCGCCGCCGAGGCCCTCGAACCCGAGCCGCGGGGGTACGTCTGGGGCGGCGCCGGCACAGGCGACACGATGCGCGCCAACCTCGAAGCCTTCCGCCGCCGGCGCCTCGTCCCGCGCATGCTCCGCGACATCTCGCGGCGGTCGCTGGCCACGACGGTGCTGGACGCCGAGCTGCCCTCCCCGGTGCTTCTCGCGCCGGTCGGCGTGCAGACGATCGTCCACCCCGACGGCGAGCTCGCGTCGGCGCGGGGCGCTGCGGAGCTTGGGGTGCCGGTCGTGGCCTCCACCGCCGCCGACCGCTCGCTGGAGCAGATCGCCGAGGCGGCCGGCGACGCACCGCACTGGTTCCAGCTCTACTGGCCGAAGGACGACGCGATCACGGAGAGCCTGGTGCGCCGCGCCGAGGCTGCGGGCTACAGCGCGCTCGTCGTCACGCTCGACACGATCGAGCTCGCGTGGCGCCCGACGGACCTGGCCCACGGCTTCCTCCCGTTCCTCCAGGGCACCGGCATCGCCCAGTTCACCTCGGACCCCGCCTTCCGGGCCGCGCTCGAGAAGCCGCCCGAGGAGGACGTGGGGGCCGCGGTCGGCCACTGGGCGCAGGTCATCAACCGGGTGGTCACGTGGGACGACCTCGCCGAGCTGCGCTCCATGACGAAGCTGCCGATCCTGCTCAAGGGCATCCTGCACCCCGACGACGCGCGCAAGGCACAGCGGCGCGGCATCGACGGCGTGATCGTCTCCAACCACGGCGGCCGCCAGGTCGACGGCGCGATCGCCGCGCTCGACGCACTGCCCGGCGTCGCGGACGCGGTCGGCGACGACATGACCGTGCTGTTCGACAGCGGGATCCGCTCGGGCGCAGACGTCGTCAAGGCGCTCGCGCTCGGCGCCGACGCCGTGCTGCTCGGCCGCCCCTACGTCTGGGGCCTGGCACTCGACGGCGCCACCGGCGTCGAGACGGTGCTGCGGATGCTCCTGGCCGAGCTCGACTTGACCCTGGCCCTGTGCGGGTACGCGCGGCCGGCGGAGGTCTCGCGCGACGCGCTCGCGCCGCGGGCGGACTAGCCCTCGACGAGCCGGCGACGCCGCGCCACCGGGCGGGCGGTCGCCAGCCGTCCGACGAACCGGGCGATCGCGAAGCCGACGACGAGGTAGACGACGAGGGCGATGCCCCAGTTGACGGCCAGGGCGACCTTCGCGCCGTGAAGCTTGAACATCGAGTCGAACGGCCCGGCGAGCGCTCGGCCGGCATCGTGGACGCCGGAGACGATCGTGTTGTGCGGATTGGCGCCGAGCGTCTTGAACAGAATCGCGAGGCCGATGATCAGCACCAACCCGAATCGCCACGATCCCAACCTGCGCCCGGGCCCAGATGGGCCTCGGCCGGTCCCGACCGGGAGGATAAAGCTCCCAGGAGCGGCAGCACCACAGAGCACCAGAGGAATCACCCCGCGCCTCCCGGGCGGGACCGACCGAGGCCCCCCACGGCAGGCCACGGAGACAGAGGCAGAGCTACCGCTGCCCCGGCTTCTTCTTCGGATACATCGAGACCGGGATCGCGGGGTTTAGCGCCGTCGAAATGATCCGGTTCTGCTCGCCGACGTGCGCGGCCGGGTAGCCCTCGCCCGGCGAGGCGCGCTCGGGCCGCCCGATGTAGCCGAAGGCCAGGTGCTCCGGCAGCACCTGCATGAGCCGCGGGGACATGAAGGCCCGCGCGCCCATGTTGCGTGGCTCCTCCTGCACCCACACGACCTCGCGCAGGTTCGGGTAGGACTCGATGAGCTCGATGATCTGCCCCTCCGGGAAGGGGTACAGCAGCTCGACTCGGCCGACGGCGACGGTCTCGTTGCCCGCCCGGCTCTGGTGGCCGACGAGGTCGTAGTAGATCTTCCCGGTGCACAGGATCAGCCGCGTGACCTTGTCGACGTCCACCCGAGGCTCGCCGAGCACGGGATAGAACTGCGTCTCCGATAGGTGCTCGACCCGGTTGGTGGCCTGCGGGAGGCGCAGCAGGCTCTTCGGGGTCATGATCACCAGCGGGCGCTGCTTGTCGATGCGCCCCTGGCGGCGAATCAGGTGGAAGTACTGCGCGGGCGTCGTGACGTTGGCCACGCGGATGTTCCCCTCGGCCGCGAGCTGCAGGAAGCGCTCGAGCCGCGCGGAGGAGTGCTCGGGCCCCGAGCCCTCGTAGCCGTGGGGCAGGAGCAGCGTGAGGCGCGTCGTCTGCCCCCACTTGGCGAGCCCGGAGACGATGAACTGGTCGATGATGACCTGCGCGGAGTTCACGAAGTCGCCGAACTGGGCCTCCCACAGCACCAGCGTCTCCGGCGCCTCCTGGCTGTAGCCGTACTCGAAGCCGAGACAGGCCATCTCCGACAGCGGCGAGTTGTGCAGCTCCATCGGCGCGAGCGCCCCGGGCAGGCTCTGGATCGGGCAGAACGCCTGGCCGGTCTTCGCGTCGTGCAGGACCATGTGGCGCTGGGAGAACGTGCCGCGCTCGGTGTCCTGGCCGGTGAGGCGAATCGGCGTGCCCTCGGTCAGCAGCGTGGCGAAGGCGAGCGCCTCGGCGTGCGCCCAGTCGATCCCGCCGTCGGCGCCGAGCGCCTCGCGGCGGCGCTCGAGCTGCTTGACGAGCTTGGGGTTGACGCTGAACCCGTCGGGGACCCGCAGCAGCTCCTCGTTGAGCGAGCGCAGGCGGTCGACTCCCACGGCGGTCTTGACGGTGGGGGACGGAGTGCGGTCCAGCTCGTACTGGCCGGTCTGCTGCTCGACGTGCTCGGCCTCGGCGATGTGCGCCTTCAGCGCCTGGTGCTCGCGCGTCAGCCGGGCGTTGACCTCGTCGTCGAGCGCCTGCACCTCGGCCTTCTCCACGACGCCGGCCTCGACCAGCTGCTTGGCGTAGATCTCGCGCACCCGCTCGTGCTTGCGGATCCGCTGGTACATCTCGGGCTGGGTGTAGGCGGGCTCGTCGGCCTCGTTGTGGCCGTAGCGGCGGTAGCCGATCAGGTCGATCAGGACGTCGTGCCCGAATTCCTCGCGGAAGGCGAAGCACAGCCGGACGGCGGCGATGCACGCGGCCACGTCGTCGGAGTTGACGTGGATGATCGGGACGTCGTAGCCCTTGGCGAGGTCCGACGCCCACTGGGTCGAGCGCCCCTCGTCGATGTCGGTCGTGAACCCGACCTGGTTGTTCTGGATGAGGTGGACGCTGCCGCCCACCTTGTAGCCGTCGAGCGCCTGGAGGTTGAGGGTCTCGGCCACGACGCCCTGCCCCGGGAATGCGGCGTCGCCGTGCAGGATGATCGGGATCGCCGCGTCGGTGTCGCGGTGGGCGTGCGGCCCCTGCCGCGTGGTCTGCGCCGCGCGGCACGCGCCCTCGACGACCGGCGAGACGTACTCGAGGTGGCTGGGGTTCGACTCCAGCACGACCTTGATCGAATCGCCGCTCGGCAGCTGGTAGGAGCCCTCGGCGCCGTGGTGGTACTTCACGTCGCCCGTCCCGCCCTGCGGGATCGTGGTCACGGCCTCGAGCGTCGACGCGCCCTCGAACTCGGCGAAGATCGTGTCGTAGGGCCGGCCGAGGTTGTGCGCGAGCACGTTGAGCCGGCCGCGGTGGGCCATGCCGATGACGACCTCGCGCGCGCCCTTGCCGGCGGCGAGCTGGATCAGCTCGTCGATCATCGGGACGGTCATGTCGAGCCCCTCGATCGAGAACTGCTTCTGGCCGAGGTAGGCCTTGTGCATGAAGCGCTCGAGCGCGTCCACCTCGGTGAGCCGCTTGAGCAGCGCCTTCTGCTCTTCCTCGGTCAACGGCTTGCGGAACTGTCCGCTCTCGATCTTCTCCCGCAGCCACACGCGCTGGCCGTGGGAGGAGATGTGCTCGATCTCGTAGGCGATCGGACCGCAGTAGGTCTCTCGCAGGTGCGGCAGGGCGTCCGCCAGCGTGGCCCCGGGCACGTACATGCGCAGGATGTGCGCGGGGATCTTGGCCATCAGGTCGGGGGTCAGCTGGAGCGGCTCGGGGTCCAGTGCGGGGTCGCCTCCGGGATTGGCTCCGAGCGGGTCGAGCCGTGCCGCGAGGTGTCCGTGGGTGCGGTGGGCCTTGAGCAGCGAGGTGGCCGCCTGCACGGCCTGGAGGAGCTCCTCCGTGGGCGCGAGGACGGCCTCGGTCGGGATGGCGCCACGCGCCGCCGCGGCCGCGGCCGCCGGGGCGGGCAGGGAGGGCGGCGGCCCCAGCCGCACGCCGAGGTCTTCGAACACGCGCTCGTAGAAGCCGTCCTCGCCCCCCAGCAGCGCCTCGATGCGCTGGAGGAAGCGCCCAGACTCGGCGCCCTGGATGATGCGGTGGTCGTAGGTCGAGGTCATGGTCATGACCTTCTCGGCGCCGATCATGTCCCCGACGTTGCCGAGCCCGACCGGGTAGGCGATCGACCCGGTGGCCACGATCGTGCCCTGGCCGGTCATCAGTCGCGGGACCGAGGCGACCGTGCCGATGCCGCCGGGGTTCGTGAGCGAGATGTTCCCTCCGGCCAGATCGTCCGCCGTCAGCTTGTTGTCCCGCGCGCGCGCGATGAGATCGTTGAACGCGGCGAGGAAGCCGGTGAAGGGCAGCCGGCCGGCGTCGCGGATGACCGGGACCATCAGCGTGCGCGTGCCGTCCTTCTTCTCGACGTCGACAGCGATGCCCAGGTTCACCTGGCCATCGTCCACGCGGCTCGGCTTCCCCTCGACCTCGGTGAAGTGGTGGGCCATCACCGGCATGTCCTCGGTCGCCGCGAGCGCGATCGCGTAGGCGATGAGATGCGTGAAGGAGACCTTCATGTCGGCGGCCTTGAGCTCCTTGCGCCGTGCGTCCATGACGGTCACGGCGAGCGTGCGGAACGAGGTCGCCGTGGGGATCGAGCGGCTCTCGTCCATATAGCGGGCGAGCATGGCCGCGGCGCCCTTGAGCGGCGTGGCCTCGCCGCCCGGGGCGGCCGCGGGTGCCGGGGCGGCCGGGCGGGTCCCGGTGGCGGCCCCGTTTCCGGCGGCGGCGAGGACATCGGCCTTGGTCACGCGACCGCCGGGGCCGGAGCCCTCGACGCCGCCGAGGTCCACGCCCTCCGCCGCCGCCGCACGCCGGGCGACGGGCGAAACCCGGGCGCCGTCGGGCACCTCGGCGGGGGTCGGCGCGTCTGGGGCCGCTTCGGCCGGAGCGGGAGCCGGGTCGACCGGAGCGGTCGCGGCCTCCTGGCTCACGGTCATGCGCCCGAGCACCTGACCGGGCGTGACCGTCTCGCCCTCGGCCGCCAGGATCTCGGTCAGCGTCCCGCTCGCGGGCGCCGGAAGCTCCATGTCCACCTTGTCGGTGGAGATCTCGACGATGGTCTCGTCGGCCTGCACCACATCGCCGGGCTGCTTGGTCCATTCGAGGATCGTGCCCTCCGTGACCGACTCGCCGGCGGGCGGCGCCACGATGTCGATCGTCGTCGCGTCGGCGGGCGGCGCGTCGTCGGGCGGCGCTTCGGCCTGAGCCCCGGAGCCGTTGCCCTGGGCATCGACCTGGTCGGCCTCCTCGTCCGCCGCGGCCTCGGCCGCCCGAGTTCCATCGGGCGCGTCGCCCTCGTCGGAGACCGCTGCCTCGGCGGTCGCCGGGACGGCTCCGTTGGTCGTGATCTCCGCCAGCACGGCGCCGACCTCGACCGTGTCGCCCTCGCCCGCGTGGATCTTCGTGATCGTGCCCGCCGCCGGCGCGGGGACCTCGGCGTCCACCTTGTCCGTGGAGATCTCGACGATCGTCTCGTCGACCGCGACGGCGTCACCCTCCTGCTTGTGCCACTCCAGGACCGTGCCTTCCGTAACGGAATCCCCCATCTGGGGCATGGTGACCTGGACCGTCGTGTTGACCGCCATCTGACAAGGACTCTAGCGAGGCCGTCGCGCCTGCGCGGGAGCTCGGTTTCACAGCTGTGAACACCGCTCAGCGCTGGAGAAAACCGCTAGTTTCAGCGGTGTGGCGGACTGGGCGACGATCTCATCCCTGGCGACCGCCGGCGGGACGCTGGTCCTGGCCGGAGCCACCTTCTCGGCCGTGCGCTCGTCGAACCGCTCGGCGCGGATCGCCGAGCAGGCGCTTCAGGAACAGCGGCGGCCGCTGCTCGTGCACGCACGGCTCGAGGACCCGATCCAGAAGATCATGTTTCTCGACGGCCACTGGATCCGCACGGAGGGCAGCCAGGCCGTGATCGACGAGGACGGCGGCACCCTCTACCTCGGACTCCCGATACGGAACGTGGGCTCCGGTATCGCCGTGCTCCAGGGCTGGTACCCCTGGCCCGACCTCGCGCACGCAGACGTTGATCATCCTCCCACGGAGGACTTCCGCCGCCAGGTCCGCGACATCTATATTGCCCCGGGTGATGTAGGTCTGTGGCAAGGCGCCCTGCGCGAGGCCGACGATGACGTCCTTCGCAGGATCGCCGACGCGCGTGCCGAGCGGCGGCCCTTCTCCCTCGACCTGCTCTACAGCGACCAGGTCGGCGGGCAGCGAACGATCAGCCGCTTTGCTGTCACGCCGGCCGGCGAGGACCGCTGGCTCGGCAACGTCGGGCTCCACTGGAACCTTGATTTGGCCAATGCGGTGAGCCGGGGACGGCGCTAGACCACCGCGTGGCCGGCGCGACGGCGCCGGCTCTCGATCACGAAGCCAACCGATCCCGCGTAGGGCCCGATGCCGCCGATCACGGTCACGATCACGGCCAGCCAGAACGGGATCACGCGGCGGCGCAGCGCGACGAGCGACAGCAGCGACAGGACGATCCACATGCAGCCGTGGCACCAGCCGAGCACCGTCGTCTCGGCCTCGTAGCCCGGGGCGAGCCAGAAGAACAGCAGGAACGTGAACACCGTCGAGTTCAGGAACGACAGCGCCCGCAGGAGCTCGAACAGGCCCATGACCCTCAGAGGCTCGAGAGCGGCACGCCGACGATCGCGAGCCGGCGGGTGAGGCCGTTCAGCGCGAAGTCGCGGATCTCGTCGCCGCTCGCGCCGAGCGCCTCCCAGTCCGTGCCCTCGCGGTCCGGCGGGGCCAGTGCGGCGGCGACCGAGGGCAGCAGGCCGCGCAGGCTCTCGCGCAGACGGTCGGCGAGCTCCGCGTCACGGCCGGCGGACTCCCGGAGGAACCAGATTCCGTAGCCGATGTGGCGCTGCTCGTCGTGGTGGATGTTGCCGTATCCCTCGACGAAGCCCGGCAGCAGGTCGTTGTCGCGCAGGTACCGCGTGATGAACTCGAACGCCGTCAGGCCGAGCGTCGCCTCGATCAGGAGGTGGTACACGGTCACGAACTCGACCTTGGCGGCGGCGTTGCGCGGGTTGGCCGCGAGCCGCTCGTGAGCCTGGACGAGCGCCTGGTCGAAGATCACCTCGAACGAGTCGCCCAGCTCCTCGCGCGAGCGGGCCACGTGGGCGGCGATGGTCTGCGGCTCGGCGATCACCTCGTCGCGGAAGCGCGCGTAGAACTGCATGTGACGCGCCTCGTCGACCTGCTGTGTGGCGAGGAAGGTGGTCTCCTCTTCGGAGTCGCCGGCCATCACGAGCCCCGCGAACTTCGTCGTGATGCGTTCCTCCGCGACCATGAGCGAGGACAGCGCCCAGTACACGAGGCCCCTGTCCTGGTCGCTGAGCGAGTCCCGCCACTGCTCCCGGTCCGTGCCCAACTCGACGTCCCACGGGCTCCACTGCTCGCCCTCCCAATGGCGGTACAGGGTCTGAGGATCGTTGAGGTGGACCTCGGTGGTCATCCGGTCACGCGCAGCAGTCGCAGCTCTCCCCGCGCCAGGCCGAGCGGGCCTCGCGCAGCGCGACCGCTCCGATGCCCAGCGCGACGATCGGGTCGGCCCACCACCAGCCGGCCACGGCATTGGCGAGCAGCCCGGCGAGCAATCCCGCCGAGAGGTAGGCGCAGAGCATCGTCTGCCGGCTCTCGCTCGCGGTGGCCGAGGAGCCGAGCCGCTGCCCGACGCGGCGCTTGGCTGCGGCGAGGGGCGGCATGGCCGCCAGGGTCACGATCGCCAGGCCGACACCGACCCAGCTCGCCCCCGGGTGGTGGCCGCCGAGGAGATCCCGGACGGCCTCCACGCCGACGTAGGCCGCCAGGAGGAGGAAGGAGGCGGCGATCAGCTGCTGGGCCCGGCGCTCCGCGCGCTCGGAGGCCGAGCGGCCGCCGGTCATCAACCACAACACGACCAGGCCCGCCGCCGCCTCGATGAGGCTGTCCGCGCCGAAGCCGACGAGCGCCACCGAGCCGGCCACGGCGCCTGCGCCGATCGCCACCGCCGCCTCGGCCACGTGCCAGCCGAGCCCTACCCAAGCCAGTCCGCGCGCCCGGCGCACGAGTCGCTCGTGCTCGGCCCGCCGCACGGCGGGGGCCACCGGTAGAACGCCCACATGGGTCTCAGCGGCCACGGACCTACGGTACCGGGGGTCGATCAGGCGCGGGCGCTCGGCTTGCGGGCCCGGATGATCGCCGCGACGGCGTGCTCGTGCACGCGGTGGGTCTCGCGGACCTCGATGTCCTCGAAGCCGGCGTCCCGCAGGACGGTGCTGAAATCGGCCTCGGTCAGGGCGCCCGCGATGCAGCCCGTCCAGGCGGCCATGTCGGCTCGGGTCGCCTCGTCCATGTCGGAGTCGGCGATGACGTCGGAGACCGCGAAGCGTCCGCCGGGGCGCAGGACGCGAGCGGCTTCGCGAATGACGGTGCCCTTGTCGGCGGAGAGGTTGATGACGCAGTTCGAGATCACGACGTCGACCGCGGCGTCCGGGAGCGGCATGTCCTCGAGGTAGCCCTTAAGGAACTCGACGTTCGGCACGCCCGCCTGCTCGGCGTTGGCCCGGGCGAGCGCGAGCATCTCGTCGGTCATGTCCAGGCCGATCGCCCGGCCGGTGGGGCCGACCCGGCGCGCCGAGATGAGCACGTCGGCGCCGGCCCCCGAGCCGAGGTCGAGCACCGTCTCGCCCTCGGACAGATCGGCCACCGCGGTCGGGACCCCGCAGCCGAGGGACGCACCGACCGCGCCCGCGGGCACGTGCTCTCGCTCGGCCTCGTCGTACAGGCTGGCGCCGAACACCTCCGTCTCGTCCGCTGGACCACAGCCCGCCGCCCCGCCCCCGCAGCAGCCGTCGTGACCGCCGGCGGCGGCCGCGGCGGCGTATCGCTCGCGGACGGTCTCGCGGATGCCGGTCGGCTCAGCCAGTGGAAACACCTTCCGCACGGATGGCGACGGCCAGCGCTTCGAGCGCGGGCCGGTCGAGGGCGCCCGCCACGGTGACATGCAGGGTCCGCGCGTGGTCGTCGAGACGGAGGTCGAAGAAGGGACAGCACGCCCGTTCGACGTCGACCGCCTCCCGAAGCAGGGGCACGTCGACGGCGGCGGCGAAGCTGACGTCGAGGGCGTCGCCACGACGCTCCATGGCCGTGACGCTCACGCTCAGGCGGCGGTAGCGTTCGGCCTGCTCGCGGCGGCCGGTCGCGTCCAGGCGGCAGGCAGAGGGACTCAGCTCAGCCATCCGCGCAGCTCCGCCAGGGCGTCGGGGGCGACGTAGTAGTAGGCCCACAGGCCACGACGCTCCGAGCCGACGATCCCGGCGTCCCGCAACACCTTGAGGTGGTGCGACACGGTGGGCTGTGAGAGATCGAAGAGCGGCACCAGCTCGCACACGCAGACCTTGCCGGCGTGCTTGCGCAGCACGTCGACGAGCTGCAGGCGCACGGGATCGCCGAGCGCCTTCGCGATGGCGGCCATGCGCTGCGCCTCCTCGCGCTCGACGTCGGGATACACCACCGGCTCGCAGCAGGGCTCGCCGGCCGGGCGCTTCTGCTTCGGGGCCAGCTCGAGATCGACGGGCATCTATTTATAGATACCGATTCAAGCGATGCTTGTCAATGCGTGTGCCGGACCGTCTTCCACGAGGTCCAGGTGATGCGCAGGATGACCAGCGTGATCGCCAGGCCGATCACCGGGTCGGCGATGGGAACGCCGACGGCGATCATCGCGGCGCTCGCGACGACCGCGAGGCTGACGTAGGCATCGGCGCGCGCGTGCGCGCCGTCCGCCACGAGCGCCGGGCTGCGCAGGCGCCTGCCCGCCCGGCTGCGGATTCGGGCCGCGAGCGCGTTGGCGGCGAAGCCGATGAGCCCGGCGCCGGCCAGGGCCGCCAGGTGGCTCGGCGTGCTCGGATGGATCAGGCGCGAGACGGCCTCCACGCCGGCCACGCACGCGGAGATGAAGATCGCCGCCACGACGGCCACCCCGGCCGCGCGCTCGGCCCGATCCGAGCGCAGCAGGAACGCAGCCCCCAGGGGGAACGCGGTCGCGGCGTCGCCGAAGTTGTGCACGAGGTCGGCGAGCAGGGCGACGCTCCCGGTGGCGACGAAGATCGCCGTCTGGGCGATTGCGGCGCCGCCGAGCACCGCGAGCGAGAGACCCACCGCGCGCACGCCCTCGCGGGACCGCTTGATGCTGTCGTCGACGAGGCCATGCGAGTGCCCGTGAGCGGCGGGGTCGGTCGCCATGCCTACGAGGCGGCCAGGAGCGAGGCCATGGCTCGGAGTGGGGCGTCGGCCTCGTCGGGCCATTGCTCGACCTCCGCCGGCCACCAGGCGAAGGCGTCGTGCTCGTCGTCGGGCGTGACCTCGGTGTCCTCGGGCAGCCAGGCGACGCCGACGAGGAGGACCAGCCCGCTGGGGATGCGCACCAACGCCTCGACGGACATCCGCTGCGGCGCGACCGACCATTCCTCGGCGAGCTCGCGCGCCAGCGTGTCGGTGGGGTTCTCCCCCACCTCGACGGCGCCGCCTGCGCCGAGCGCCCAGCGGCCGGCCCACGTGGCCACCCACGGCGCGCGACGCCCCGCGAGCCAGCGTCCGTCCGCCGCCCGCGTCACGCACAGGGACGCGAGTGCGTGCGAGGCGTCCTCGCCGAGCCGCAGCGACCACCGCATCGGCTGGAGCTCGAGCTCGAGGCGCCCGGTCGTGGCGTCGTAGTCGGCCAGTCGCGCGCTCAACCCGTCATGGCTGGGCGAGCCGCGCTCGCGCAGCTCGGCGATCGCGGCGTCCGCCGCCGCGGCCGCCTCGGGACCCGGCTCGTACTCCTCGTCGCGCCAGTGCGCGGCGACCTGGTCCGGCCGCCACGGTCCACGCGCGAGCAGGCCGGGGGCCGGGGACATGCCGGGAAGGCTACGCGCTCGCCGCGGCTCCCCCGGCCGGCGGGCCGAGCGAACCCAGCTGCCGGCGCAGCCACGCGAGCGAATCGCGCTCGCCGCAGACGTCGCGCCAGCCGGCGAGCTTGCCGGCCAGCCGCGTCCACTCGCGCGAGCGCGCGAGCACCTCGACGCTGCCGCCGCCTCGCTCGCCGTCGTCGCCGCGCACGATGTAGAGCTCGCCCGTGTCCTCCACCCACGCGGCGCGGTGCAGGGGCTCACCGTCACCGTCGCGCCACCACAGCCCGATGTCGCGCTCGGGAGAGGCGAGGCGGCGCGAGTCGCCGTTGTAGAAGTCCGCCAATGAGGCGTACGAGCGCCCGCGCTTCCGGCGCGTCGGCCCCGGCGCACGCACGAGGTGGTAGGGCATCAGCCGGCCACCGCACTGTGCGCAACGCTGGTCGTGGGTCACGCGAGAGGTGCTGTACAGGCGTTCCCGACAGCTGAGGCAGAAGTTGAAGTAGGGCATGGCGGTCCTTCCCGCCCGAAGGCTCGTTGACGGAGCCCATGGTCGCGCGCGGGCCTGAACCCCAACCAAAGTCGGCGTAAGAAGCTCGTGAGTGCGCGTCGACACAACTGGCGCGCGCATAGACTCGATGCATGGCCACCGCCGCGCAGCGCCGCCGGAAGCACTGGGGCTGGGGCTACGAGGACGAGCAGCCGAGCTACGACGAGGTCCGGGCGGCGGCCGCGGCGATGGCGCCGGTGCTGGGCTTCGGAGACGCCGAGCCCGAGCGGCCGGTACCGCTCGACGAGGTCGAGCTGCCACCGCCGCGCCTCCAGGCGCCGGCCGAGCTGGCCGAGGTCTGCGCGACCGACACCTACGAGCGCGCGGCGCACGCCTACGGCAAGTCCTACCGCGACGTCGTGCGCGCCTTCCGCGGCCGCTTCGACCACCCGCCCGATGCCGTCGCCCACCCGCGGGACGAGGGCGAGCTCGAGACGGTGCTCGAGTGGTGCCAGGACGCCAACGCCGCCGTCATCCCCTTCGGCGGCGGTACGAGCGTCGTCGGCGGCGTCGAGGCGCGCGTCGGCGACGGCTACGACGGCGCCGTCGCGATCGATCTCAAGGCGATGGACCGCGTGCTCGAGGTCGATCCGGTGTCGCGCGCGGCGCGCATCCAGGCCGGTGCCACCGGCCCGGGCCTGGAGGAGCAGCTCGCCGAGCACGGGCTGACGCTGCGCCACTTCCCGCAGTCCTTCCAGTTCTCGACCCTCGGCGGCTGGATCGCCACGCGTGCCGGCGGCCACTTCGCGACGCTCTACACCCACATCGACGATCTCGTCGAGTCGGTGCGGGCGCTCACGCCGGCCGGCACGTGGGAGTCGCGGCGCCTGCCCGGCTCGGGCGCCGGCCCGTCGCCGGACCGCATGCTGATCGGCTCGGAGGGGACGCTCGGGCTGATCACCGAGGCCTGGGTGCGAGTACAGGCCAAGCCGACCCACCGCGTCTCGGCCGGCGTGCGCTTCGCGTCGTTCGCCGCGGGCGCCGAGGCGGTGCGGGCGATCGCCCAGGCGGGCCTGTATCCCGCCAACTGCCGCCTGATCGACCCCGCCGAGGCCAAGCTGACCACGGGCGGCGATGGCGAGCACGCGCTGCTCGTGCTCGGCTTCGAGTCGGCCGACCATGAGCTCGACGCGTGGATGGACCGCGCGCTGGCGCTCTGTCGCGAGCACGGCGGCGAGTGGGACGCGCCGAGCGGCGGGGGCCGCGGCGGCGCGGCGGGGGCGTGGCGCGAGGCCTTCCTGCGCGCCCCCTACCTGCGCGACACCTTCGTGGCCATGGGAGTGCTCTCGGAGACATTCGAGACCTCGATCACGTGGGAGCGCTTCCCCGAGTTCCACGAGTCGGCCATCGGTGCGGCGCGTGAGGCCGTGCGCGAGGTGTGCGGCGGGGGCTCGGTCAGCTGCCGCTTCACGCACTCCTACCCCGACGGGCCGGCGCCGTACTTCACGATCCTCGCGCCGGCGGTCCGCGGCGAGGAGCTCGAGCGCTGGGCGGCGGTCAAGGCCGCGGCGTCGGACGCCGTGATCGCCGCCGGCGGAACGATCACCCACCACCACGCCGTCGGCCGCGACCACCGGCCCTGGTACGACCGCCAGCGGCCGGACCCGTTCGCCGCCGCGCTGCGCGGGGCGAAGGCGGCGGTGGACCCGCGCGGCCTGCTCAATCCCGGTGTGCTGATCGACCCGGCCCCCGCGTGATGGCCGAGCCGCGCGTCCACCCGGCCCGCGTCGCCCTC
>JAWVFS010000315.1:0-6126 GCA_033855795.1 Solirubrobacteraceae bacterium
CGACGAGGGCATCGAGGCCGAGAAGGAGGGCTTCGCAAAGGTCTTCGGCTCCGAGGACGCCCGCGAGGGCATCGGCGCGTTCCTCCAGAAGCGCTCACCCAAGTGGCAGGGCCGGTGACGTGGCCGACCGGCGAAGCGGTGTCCTCAACTAGCCGGGAGCGGAGCCGGGAGGCCGGGAGGGTCCGCGAAGCGGACCCGGACTCCGAGCGGATCGCGCGCCTCGCGGAGCTCATCCGCGAGGCCGGCTCGGTCGTGGCCCTCACCGGGGCCGGGATCTCGGTGCCCTCGGGCATCCCCGACTTCCGCTCGCCCGGGACAGGGATCTGGGAGAACGTCGACCCCATGGAGGTCGCCCACATCGACGCCTTCCGCTCCGACCCGGCGCGCTTCTGGAGCTTCTACGGCCGGCGCTTTGCCTCGCTGCGCGACAAGCGGCCGAACGGCGCACACGCCGCACTCGTGGAGCTGGAGCGCCGCGATCTGCTCGACGCCGTGGTCACCCAGAACATCGACCAGCTGCACCGGAAGGCGGGCACGGAGGAGCTGATCGAGGTCCACGGGACGATCGCGACGTCCTCGTGCCTGGACTGCGGGGCGCGCTTCGAGCTCGACGAGGTGCGCGACCGCCTCGACGCCGACTCCGACGGGGTTCCGCGCTGCGAGTGCGGCGAGCCGCTCAAGCCCGACGTCGTGCTCTTCGGCGAGATGCTTCCCGAGGACGCGCTCCAGCGCGCGCAGCGCCTGACCATCGACGCCGACCTGCTGCTGTGCGTCGGCTCCTCGCTCGAGGTCTATCCCGTGGCGCAGCTGCCCTCGATCGCGCTGCAGACCGGGGCGACCGTGGCGATCGTGACCCAGGGCCCGACGCCCTACGACGCCGACGCGGCGGTCAAGCTCGACGGCGACGTCGAGGCCGAGCTGCAGGCGCTCGTCGCGGCACTGTAGCCCCGGCGCTCGGCGCAGCCACGCCTAGAATTTGTCGGGCGATGGCGAAGATCTGGGTACTCGACACGGAGACGAAGGGCACCGGGGCCACCATGGTCCCGCTGGAGAAGGTGTTGAAGAAGCCGGCACCGGCGGACGAACGCATCCTTCCCATTCCCCGCCGCGAGGGCGCCGATGAGGTCCACGAGCCCGAGGCGCCGATGCCGCGCGAGCCGCACCGGTTCCGCGTCGTCGACATCATGACGCGACAGGTGCTGGCGGATGACGTCGATGCCCGGGCGACTGTCGCGGTGCTCGAGGACATCCGCAGCGTCGTCGACGTGCTGGTCGATGTGTGGGAGCCCGACACCGGCGACTGGCGTCGCCTCACCCTGGGCGAGCAGAAGGCCCTCTGGGGCTTCCGCGGCGCGTCCCGCTAGGCCGCGGTTGGGTCTGGGTGCGAAGCTGGCTCGGCCGTCGCTCGCAATGGCGTGCCGACGACCGGACACGAGAACTCGGGCTCGACCGGGACGGCCGCGCCTTCCTCTCGGTCGGGGTGCAGGACCTCGGAGCTGATGGTCAGCCACGCCAGGATCCCCCCCACCGCAGCCAGTCCGGCGCAGGCCACCATCGCCACCCGAAAGCCGTCGACCATCTTGGCCGGGTCATAGAAGCTCTTCCCCGTGAGGCCGCCGATCACCGGCAGCACCGCCACGGCCAGCAGGCCCGCGACGCGCGAGACGGCATTGTTGATCCCGGAGGCGATGCCGGCACGTTCGGGCGCGGCGGCGGCGAGGACGGTGGCGGTCACCGGGGCCACGACGAGCGTCAGGCCGAGTCCGAACACGATCACCGCCGGCAGCACGCTGGTGACGTAGCTGTCGCCGGGGCTGATGCGGGTCATCAACAGCATTCCCGCCGCGATCACCAGGGGCCCGACGGTCAACGGGATCCGGGCCCCGATGCGCTGCGCCAGCGCACCCGACCGGGCCGAGAGCGCGAGCATCAGCGCGGTGATCGGCAGCGAGGCGGCCCCGGATTCGACGGGCGAGTAGCCGAGCGAGATCTGGAGAAAGGACACGAGCAGGAAGAAGACTCCGCTCAGCGCCGCATACACGACGAAGGTGACGCCGTTGGCAGCGCTGAACTGCTTGGAGGCGAACATGTTGAGCGGCATCATCGGGTTCGGGCTGCGGCGTTCGACCAGCAGGAACGCGACCAGGGCGAGGGCGCCGCCGACGGCGGTCGCGACGATGAGCGGAGACATGCCCCGGCCGGGCGCTTCGATTAGAGCGTAGGTCGTGCCGGCGAGCCCCAACCCGGCGAGACCAGCCCCGGCGAAGTCGAGGTGACCGTGGGCGCTCGGGTCACGCGTTTCTGGGACATGGCGGGTCGCCATCACCATCACGAAGATTCCGAGCGGAAGGTTGATGAGGAAGATCGCGCGCCACGACACGGCCTGGACGAGATAGCCCCCCAGCAACGGTCCGAGGGCGGTGGCCACCCCGCCCAGCCCCGACCAGGCCCCGATGGCGCGCGCGCGGTCTGTGGGACGAAAACTGGCTTCGATCATCGCCAGGCTCCCCGGGGTCAGCAGGGCTCCGCCGACGCCCTGCACCAGCCGAGCGCCGATCAACAGCTCCGCGGTCGGGGCCGCGGCGCACAGCAGCGAGGCGGCGGTGAACAGCCCGGCCCCGACGACGAAGACGAGCCGGCGGCCGTAACGGTCGCCCAGTGACCCGCCCAGCAGGATCAGCGACGCCAACGTCAGCAGGTACACGTTGAGGATCCACTGCAGGGAGCTCGTGGATGCCCCGAGGTCGCGGCCGATGTCTGGCACGGCGACGTTGACGACGGTGCCGTCGAGGAAGACCATGCCCGAGCCCAGGACCGCCACCGCCAGCACCCAGCGCCCGGCGCGACTCTTGAACGCCAAAGTCGGAGGGCTCGCGTTCACGGAGAGAACCCCTAGTCCCGCCGCGGCACGCTCCGCGCCAGCCACGAGGTGGGGAGCACGCGCAGGAGCGGCTTCACGAGGGTCCAGGGAAAGCGCGGGACCGTGGCGTATCCGACCCCACGTTCGATCAGATCCGCGGTGATCCGCGCGCCCTTGTCGACGTCGACCAGGAACGGCCGACTCTTCATGTCCTGGTTGATCGGGGTGTCGATGTAGCCCGGCGCGATGGTCGTGACCGTGATCGGCTCTCGGTAGGTCTCCGCGCGAACCGACTCGAGGTACGCCCCGACGCCGGCCTTGGAGGCGCTGTAGGAGGCCGAGCCGGGCAATCCGCGAACACCGGCCACCGACGAGATCCCGACGACCTGGCCGTCGCCGCCCTGGCGTCGAAACAACGCAACCGCAGCCTCGATGGTTGCCATCGCACCGATCAGGTTGGTCTCGACGATCGCGCGGTTGCGCTCCATGCCGCCCTCACCCACCCTCGGGGAGCTGCCGAGGCCGGCATTGGCCACCACGATGTCGCAGCGCCCCAACTTCTCTGCCGCCTCGGCGATGGCATTCGCGACGTCGACATCGTCGGTCACATCCAGTTGACGGACCTCCACCCGCCGTGCCGGATCCGCGGCCGCGATATCGGTGCGGACCTGCTCCAGCACGTCGATCCTCCGCGCGGTGAGGAACAGGTCGTATCCCCGGCCGGCGAGCTCCAGGGCCAGTGCTCTCCCGATTCCCGAGCTGGCGCCCGTGATGAAGACGGTCTTGGCCACCGGCGCCGACGATACACGCTGCGTCGCGTCACGACGGGGCGTCGAGCGCGGCCATCGCCCGCGCCCGGAGTGCCGCCTCGAGGCGGCCGAGCGCGTGCGCGACGGCCTCGTGCGCGCTGCCGTCGAGCGGACCCCGAAGGGCGGCGTTGGCGGCGGCGCCGACCGTATCGCGCTGCTCTCGCAGCTCGACCAGGCGCTGCGCGAGCTCGTCCGCGGACGCCGCGTCCTCGAGCTCGGCGATGCCCGCCTCGAGCGCCACGCGGAGCTGCAGCGCGGCCTCGCGCTCGCGGCCGTGGTCGAGGTCCAGGCGGGCGCGCAGCGCCAGCGACTCGGCGACGAGGGGGTGGTCGCGCCCCCCGAGCAGGGCGGCGAGGCGCTCCTGCGGGCGAAGCGCCTCGGCGCGGCGGCGCTTTGGCGGCCGGAACGGGACCTCGACGGCCTCCGCCCAGCGGCCGTCCGCAACCTGCTCGCCGCGTCCCCAGCCCAGCCGCGCCACCAGCGCGTGCTCGCGGCGGACCTCGACGGACAGCGGGTCTGCGCCGGCGACCGCGTGGGCGTGGAGCGCGCGGTTGAGCACGCGCAACGCGCCGGCGAGCACGTCGTCCGGGTCGCGCCGCGCGCCGGCCAACCACCCGTCCGCCGAGGTCTCGTCCTCATGGGCGACGGCGGCGATCACGGTCGCGCGCGCCGTCGACACGGGCTCCGGCTCCGGCTCCGGCTCGGCCGGCCGCGGCCGCCGGCGGGCAAGCCGCCGGCGCTCCGGTGCGCCGAGCGTCCGCAGAACCAGCACGTGGCTGGCCTCGGCGTCCGCGCCGTCGCGCACGACGTAGCGGCCGTCCGTCGGCCCGAGCTCCCGTGGGAACTCGAACTGGACGAAGGAGAAGAGGCGTTGGGGCTCGTCGCTCACCGCGAAGGTGAGCCTAGTGCCCCGCCGGTGTGGCGTACTTCGACGGCCTCGTGGGGACGACCGGGTTGTCGATCTGGTTGAGCCGGTCGATCAGCTTGACCCACTGGTCCGGCTTGAGCACGGAGTCGTAGTGCTGCTTGAGCTTGGCGCTGTCGCCGAAGAGCGGTTGGAACCCGAGATGGATGTGGTCGGCGTGGTCGCCCTGCGCCCAGGCATAGGAGACGCCGGGGTAGTTCATCAGCGAGATGATCTGGTTGGGCTGCATCGTGCCCTGGAGCGTCAGCAGTCGGCGGACGGTGATGTCGGCTATCGACCCCGGCCCCTGGTGGCCGGAGATCGGGATCCCGTTGATCATGGCGATGTCGGCGGCGTCGCCGTAGGTGTGCTCGGACACCATGCCACCGCCGGCGACGTAGTAGCTGTGGCCGCACTTCAGCGTCGAGACGTAGGGCTTCAGGCCCGAGCCGGCGAGGAACTCGAGCGCCGCAAGAACGCGGCGGTCGATGATGTGCGACTGGATGTCGTGGCGCCCGCAGTCGTAGATCTGCACGCGCGGGTCGTTGAGGACTCGCTGCTCGAGCTGCGTCTTGCTCATCAGGAGGATCTGGCCGATGGAGGGGTTCTTGGCGTCGCGGCCCCAGAACGGGTTCTTGCCGGAGGCGCGGTAGATGGCGGTGGCCTCGAGTAGCTTCCAGCCGTCGAGGATCGGCTTGGGGTCGATCTGCGGGGCGCCGCGGCCGGCGGGCTTGATCGAGAAGGTGACGTGGGGGGCGAGCTGCGCGTCGGTCTTGTCCACGCGCCCGATGATCGTGCCCGCGATCACCTGCGCTCCGGGCTTCAGCGCGCGGAACTCGACCTCCGAGCGGCCCAGGCCGAGCACCTTGGAGACGTAGTCGTCGAAGGTCGCGTAGCCGGCGACCGGGGTGCCGGTGCCGAGCAGCTGCTGGTCGCCGCCCGCGCGGTAGGCGTTATTGCGGCTGGGATGCGCGAACAGGCGCTCCTTGCTCGGAAGCACGGTCGCCGGCGCGGAGCGCGCGGCACTCCGACCCTTGCCGCCCGAGCCCGATGTCGTCTGACGCTGCTGCTGGCCGGCGCTGGCCGCGTCCGTCGGGGCGGGGTCGCGCGGAGGCATCTCGAGCTCGGACTTCAGCTGCTGCGCGGTGGGTTGCTGCTGCGCGGCCTTCGGAGCCGGATAGGAGGGGGCGACCTTGCCGAGGTGCGCGTAGGTGTACTGGTTGCCGTAGGCATCCTCGAGCACGACGTAGTTGCCGAGCGCGCTGGTGCGTCCGACCTTGCGGATCACGCCGTCGTTGACCGCGATGACCGGCGCGCCCGCACGCGAGTAGATGTTGATCGCGCGCCGCTTGGAGTTCGCGTTGACCGGGACCGCGGCGTTGCCGGACCGCACGCGCCGGGTCGCGCGGGCCTCGTTGAGGTCGTCGGCGTAGGTGGCGCGGGCGGCGACGGGGAAGTGGCCTTCGGTGAGGCCGGTGAGGGAGCCGACGAGGTCGGCGGGCATGCCGCCGATGAGTTTGGCGCGCAGGATCACCGATTGGACGTACCAGTCG
>JAWVFS010000316.1:0-3948 GCA_033855795.1 Solirubrobacteraceae bacterium
TGCGGCTACGCGGCCGCCACGCACTATTCCCCCCGAAGGGGGAGGAGAAGAAGGCGAAGGTCGAGCAGGTGCGTCATTCCCGCGGAATGTAGCAGGCGAGCGGGGGCGGTCCACCATGCAAAACGCGTGGCTCGAGCGTCCGCCGCCGGTGTGCCGCGAGCTATGCACGCCTGCGATCCACAGCTCGCGATGGACGGTCTCGCGGCCCGCGACCGGCGAGTTGTGCAGGGCGATGCCGGCTGCCCCTCCTCGCTGCCCGCCGTTTCCGGACTACGGCACGAGGACGACCTTGCCGACGTTCCGCCGCTCGGCGATGAAACGGTGGGCGTCGGGGGCACGGTCGAAGGGGAACGCCTCGGCGACGACCGGCACCATGGTGCCGTCGTCGAGCATCTCCCGCAGCGGGGTGATCCAGGACTCGAGCGTCCCGGCGTGGTCCCACAGGGTGACCATGTTGAGGCCGATCACCGCCTTGGAGGCGGACATCTGCTTGATCAAGTTGAAGCGCGGCATCCGGACCGCGGCCCGGGCGGCTGTGACCAGGTTGCGTCGCTCGCCCGACATCACCGAGGAGGCTCCGAACGCGACCAGCCGGCCGCCGGGTGCGAGCAGGTTGTAGCTCGTGCGGAAGCTTTTGCCCCCGATCGCGTCCATGATCACGTCGAACTGTGGGAGGTCGCGCTCCCAGCCGGGTTCGGTGTAGTCGATCGCGTGGTCGACGCCGAATCCGCGGATGGCCTCGTGCTTGCCCGGCGACGCGGTGCCGTAGACCTCCGCGCCCGATCGCTTCGCGACCTGCGTCGCGGAGATCCCGACGCCCCCCGCCGCCGCGTGGATGAGTACGCGCTCACCCGGCTGGAGCGTCCCGTAGCGGATCAGCCCGACCCACGCGGTCAGATAGTTGACCGGGATCGCGGCGCCCTGCTCGAAGCTCAGCTCGTCGGGCAGCGGCACGACATCGGCTGCCTTGACGACGATCTGCTCGACGTAGCCGCCGAACCGCGTGCCCGCGAAGACGCGCTGGCCGGTCTCGAGGCCTTCGACGCCGGGGCCGACGGCCCGGACCGTCCCCGCGACCTCGTAGCCGACGACGGTCGGCGGCTTGGGCGCGTCGGGATAGAGCCCGACCCGCGCCATCGTGTCGGCGAAGTTGATGCCCGCCGCGGCGACGTCGATCGCCACCTGACCGCCGAGCGGCCGGTCGGGCGCCGGGCGTTCCTGGACTTGGAGCACCTCCGGCGGCCCGTGCTTGGTGATCACGACCGCGCGCATGCGCGGGCGAGCCTATCCCACGGAGGCCAGGGTCAGAGATGCGCGGCCGCGTGCTCCACCGGAGCCTCCAGCGTGCCCTCCGGCGCCGCCTCGGGCTTGCGGCGGAAGAACTGCTTGTACTTCGCCCATGCGAAGAACATCACGACCACTCCCAGCAGGAGCGAGCCGATGCCGATCGCGATCGGCACCTCGATGCCCGCGATCGGCTTCGCGTAGTTGATGAGCTCGCCGGCCTCCTTGCTCTGGGAGTAGTGGGTCAACGCCTTGATGAAGATGCCGAGGAGCATCAGCCCGCCCAGCAGCGGCACCAGCCCGACGAAGATGAAGTTGCGCGCGCTCTTGAAGATCTCGCGCCGGAAGTAGACGACGCAGGCGAAGGCCGTCAGGCCGTAGTAGAAGCATATCCCGAAGCCAAGCGCGGTGATCGAGTCGCCTAGCACGTTCTGCGCCGGGTTCAGCGCGAGCACGAGGATCGTCCAGATCGCGGATACCGCGCCCATCGCCAGCGTTGAGGTCGAGGGCGTGAGGAAGCGCGGATGGATCCGCCCGAACGCCTCGGGGATGGCCCTGAAGCGCGCCATCGAAAGCGTCGTTCGCGCCGTGGGCAGGATGGTGGTCTGCGTCGACGCGGAGGCCGACGTGAGCACCGCGATGATCAGCAGCTTGTTCCAGGGGTCGCCGAAGACCTTGGTCCCGAGCACGCTGAGTACGTCGTCGGAGTTGTCCGTGAGGAACTTCGTTCCGGCGTATGCCTGCGCCGCGGCGGACACGACCACGTAGATCAGGACGAGCAGGATCGTCGACATGACGGCGGCCCGACCGGGGCCGTCGGCGCTGGCCTCGGACTCCTCGTTCACCGCCACCCCGGAGTCCCAGCCCCAGTAGATGAACACCCCCAGGAGCACCCCGTCGATGAGCGAGCCGAACGAGAGGTCGAACGGGTTGAACCACGAGAAGGCCGGCTCGATCGACCCGGCCGGGCTGTTCGCGTACACCTTGACGAGCGCGACCACCGCGAAAATCGAGAGGATCACGATCTCGGCACTGAGCAGGAACTGCTGCGTGCGGGCCGACAGCTCGATGCCGCGGTAGCAGATCCAGGTCATCAGAGCGATCCAGATGACCGCCGCCACGATCTGCGCGCCGGTCGAGTTCGCGGCGCTGGTCCAGTCGAACAGGAGGAACGTGTACTTGCCGGCGATCTCGGCCAGCGTGGCCATCACGATGATGTCGGTGACGATGATCGCCCACCCTCCAAGCCAGCCCGCCTGAGGGCCGAACGCCCGCGTCGCCCAGGTGAACGTCGTGCCGCAGTCGGGGTCGGCGCGGTTGAGGTACTTGTAGGCGGCGGCCACGAAGAGCATCGGAACGAACGAGACGATCAGCACGGCCGGCGCGTGCACGCCGACACCGCCGACGGCCACGACGAACCCCAGGGTGGCGGCGAGCGAGTAGGCGGGCGCCGTCGACGCGATCCCGATGACGACGTTTGACAGGTAGCCGATCGCGTTCTTCTTGAGGCCCTTGTCGGGGACCTCGCCCACCACTCCGCTGGCCGGGACCGATGTGCTCTCCACGCCTCCCACCCCTTCCCCTCCGTCGTGTACGCCGGAGAGTACGAGAGCGCTCCGATGTGGAGCAAGAGCGCTTTGTCCGCTGCGGCCCAGCGGCCGGCGGCCGGATGGCCGCGGCGGCAGGCGTCAGAGCGCCACGGTGCGGCCGTCGACGAAGCCGTCGCCCGCCACGATCTCGTCGACCACCTCCTGCGGCACGGGCCGGTCGCTCGTTATGGCCATCGCGGCCAGCGAGCGGTCCTCCCGCGGCGTGCCGTCGGGCTGGCGGCCCACCGCCGCGGAGACGATGTTGATGCCGTGCTCGCCGAAGGTCGTGCCGACGCGGCCGACCATGCCCGGCACGTCGGAGTAGCGGAAGAGGGTGACGTGGGGTTCGAGCTGCAGGTCGAAGCGGTGGCCCCAGGCCTCGAGCAGGTGCGGGCGCGCACGGCGCCCGATCGTCGTGCCGACGACGCGGACGCTGTCCTCGCCGCCGGTCACGACCACACGGACGAGGTCGGTGTAGTCGCGCGCGGTCGTGCGCTTGGCCTCGGCCAGCTCGATGCCGCGCTCCTCGGCCAGCGCGGGAGCGTTGACGACGTTGACGTCCTCCTCGGTGTGGCCCCGCAGTACGCCGAGCAGCACGGAGGTGGCCAGCAGCCGCGTGTCGTGCTCGGCGATGCGACCCAGGAACTCGGCCTCGATGCGGTCGATCGAGGAGCCCTTCGCCAGGGCCATGCCGAGACGACCCAGGGATTCGCACAGCGGCAGGAACGGCCCGAGCACCTCCATGTCCCGAGCCGGGATGGCCGGGATGTTCACCGCGTTGGTGACCACGCCACCGGTGAGCGCGGCCAGTACCTGCTCGGCCGTCTGCACGCCGGCACGGTCCTGCGCCTCGGTTGTGGAGGCGCCCAGGTGTGGTGTGACGACCACGTTGTCGTAGCCGTCGAACAGGGCGTAGTCGGTGATCGGCTCCTCGGGGAACACGTCGAGCGCCGCGCCCGCCACCTTACCGGAGTCCAGGGCGTCCTTCAGCGCCGCGTCGACGATCAGCTCGCCGCGGGCGCAGTTGATCACGCGCGCGCCGTCCTTCATCTTCGCGAAGGCCTCGGCGTCGAGC
>JAWVFS010000317.1:0-5108 GCA_033855795.1 Solirubrobacteraceae bacterium
CCGTCATCACCCCTGACGAGTCGAACGACGCGTACAGGAAGTTGTGCCACGACGAGCTCATCGAGCGCACGGCGGCGCTGTAGTACTCGTTGGCCCAGCCGTTCTGGTCGAGCGCCCACAGGTACAGGACCGCGGCCAGGACGAGGAGGCCGACGAGCTCGGGGCGTGGCCGAGGGATTGCCGCGACCCGAGCCCGGATGCGCTCGCCACCGGCGAACGCCGGCGCGCCGACGTCGGGGTCGGTGGAGGGTCGGGGCAATCTGAAGCTAGGCATGCGCTCGAGCCTCCTCGTCGGCCGCGATCTCGGGACGCGGGAACCGCGCCGGCGCCCGGAAGGTCCACGTTCGGTTCAGCGAGAACATCGCGACGGTGGCCAGTGGAATCGCGACGGCCTGCCCGACCAGAACCGGGGCCTGCCCGTGCAGGAGGTCGACGACGCCGACGGTGATCAGCAGGCCGACCACCTGCACGGCGAGGTACGCGGCGAGCTGTCGACGGGAGGCCGGCGGCGCGGAGAAGGTCCACCAGCGGTTGAGCAGGTAGCCGTTGATCGCGCCGGCGATGAACCCGCAGGCCGCCGCGACCGGATACGGCACTCCCACCGCGAGCAGGGCCAGGTAGATCGCCAGCGAGAGGAGCGTGTTGCTCGCGCCGACGACGACGAACCGTCCGAACTGCTTCGCCACCAGTGACATGGCCGGCGAGACTCCCGGGTCATCTCAAGAAGGCGCTAAGGCATGCGTAAGACCGACGTAGGAGCGCGGCGGGTCCCTCGCTAGCATCGTCGGCGATGTCGGAACCGCTCACCCTCGACGGCATCGAGCTCACGAGAATCGGGCTCGGCACGAACCGTCTGACGGACAGGCCCGAGAACCGGGAACTGCTGAAGACCGCGGTTGACGCCGGCCTGAACTTCATCGACACCGCTAACGGGTACACGAACGGGGAAAGCGAGCGGACGATCGGAGGTGCTCTCGCCCCGTTCCGGGAGAACGTGGTGGTGGCGACGAAGGGGGGGTATCGCGACGGACGCCCGGACGCGATCAGCACGCAGATCGAGGAGAGCCTGCAGCGGCTCCAGACGGACACGATCCCGCTCTACTACCTGCACCGCGTCGACCCCGACGTTCCGCTCGAGGCGAGCCTCGGCGCGATCAGGGAGCACCGGGACCAGGGCACGATCCGCCACGTCGGGATCTCCAACGTCGGGGTCGAGGAGATCGAGCGCGCACGGCAGGTGGTGCCGGTCTCCGCCGTCCAGAACCACTACAGCCGCACGGAGCGCGGCCACGACGATGTCGTCGACTACTGCACCCAGCAGAAGATCATCTTCGTCCCGTACTTCCCGCTTCGGGGACACGACGGGGCGACGCTGACCCGGATCGCGCGCGAGCACGAGGCGACCCCTGCCCAGATCGCCCTGGCCTGGCTGCTCAGACGGTCGCCGATCATGCTCCCCATCCCGGGGACCACCTCGATCGAGCACTTGCGGGAGAACCTGGGCGCACTGGACGTCGAGCTGACCGACGCGGAGTACGAGGAACTGGATGAGCGCCGGGCATAGTATGCGCGGCCCGGGCGCGTAGCTCAGTGGGAGAGCGCTCGCTTCACACGCGAGAGGTCGCTGGTTCGAAACCAGCCGCGCCCATGATCGCCTACTCCCGCAGCCCCACGGATTCGAGCGCTTTCTGGTGGCTGAGGTAGTCGATCAGAATCGCCGCTGTGTGGCGTGCGCCGTCGTCTGTTGCGGTTGCGCTGAGCGGGTGTGTGTTCTCGTTGGCTGCCTGCGGAGGCGGAACCAAGAGCCATGGGATCGGAAATCCCGACGTGAGCAGCGCGAAGGCGGACGCAATCGCCCACGCCGAGGTCGGCATCTTCGCGTCGGCGAATGCGACCCGCAACATCGTTGGTCACCGACAGGCTGTGGCCAGAGCAGAGGAGCTTCTCAAGCCGCTGACCGTGGCCAAGACGCTGCAGGTCGACACGTCCAACTCGGCCGCCGGGGGGTTCGTCCAGAACCTGCTCGATGAGCTCGACGGCACCGTTCCGGGGCTAACGAGCCAGGACGCAAATGGCGAGCACCTCAACGCGCCAACCGTGCACCGCTTCTTGCTCTATGGGCGCACGCATCCCACTGCGGTATTCCATCCGGAGGCCGCGGCTGGGGTTGGCCAGCTCGAGCGTCTGCTGCGCAGCACGCCCCGCAACGCGCGCGTCACCGTACAACTCGCGACGGCAGGCCAGCTCGTGACCAAGGATGCCCAAGACACGCGCCCGTTCTGGCCGGACCTGTCCAAGCGACTCACCGCGCTTAACAGCTCGCTGCGCTAGGTACTCGCGAAACCGGCTTCTCGACGCCCAAACCGGCCATGATGATCTCCAGACTGACTTGATCCCGACCGCCTGGCCGTCAATCGGCAGCCTCACCGCCGGCGCCGCCTGCGGCCCCCACCAGTTGCCTAACAAATTTCATCGTGGCAAGGCTGACATGTATCTGCTCACCGCCTATCTCAGCCAGGGCTCCGTTCGCCAGCGCTCTGACGTGCTTGCCGGCCTCGGCGCGCGGATACTTTGCCTTCACCTCATGGACCGTGAACTGACCAAAGAAACCCGGATATGCGACATAGAGGTTGCGGTCGGTGAGGATCACTAACCGCGATTGAAGCTGCCCGCTCAGCCGACGCACGACGTCGAAAAGCGCGAGCGGGGCGCTCGAATGAACACGTCCGGTCTGGCCCCCAAAGGCTTGCTCTACCCGCTCGTCAGGCTCAAGGTGTTCGGCGTTCTTCTCGCCGACCTTAGCCACCAACTTTTCATGCCTGCTCGCCATGGATTCCTCTCAGCTTGGTAGTGGGCGCCCGCCCAGTATCCCGGCGGGCGATGGACGAACGCAACGGCTGGGCGAAGAACCGGCGCTGAGGAAGCCCGATCCGGTGTCATCGACCTATTGCTCGCCTGGCGTTGGTGCCGATAGGCTCGCTGCTCCCGGCCTCGGAAGGAGCCATATGTCCGTGAAGCTGCACCGCTGCTCATTCACGTTCCTGCACTCCGACATGGACCACTGCTTCAAGGTGCAGAAGGCGCTGGACGAACAAGGCATCGAGTACGAGGTGGTCAAGGAGCCGCTACTGCCCCGCAGTCGCCGCAAGGACGTGGAGCGCCTCAGCGGCCAACGCCTACTGCCGGTGATCGAATTCGAGGACGGCTCGGTGTACCGCGAAGAATCCGCCGACATGGCCGCCACGATCAGCGCCGGAAACCTCGAAAGCAAACACGGCACCGCAGCGTCGCCGTCCTAGCTTCTCGGCCCAGCCCGGAGCGCCGGCGCCGACGGGTCAAGCGCCCACGTTTTCCTGCGACACGGCTACTCCCGCAATCCCACGGCTTCGAGGGCGTCCGCCTCCGTGCGAAAGGCCGCGCACCACACCACTCGCCCGCCTCGGACCTCCACGACCTGCCAGAAGTCGACCTCTATGCCGATTCCACTGCTTGCACCTTCTCCACTCCCGCTACCGTGAATCAGCGCTCGGTCACCAAGGTCACGTATCTCCACAATGGACGGCTTCCAGTCGGGAAACGCAGCCAGCAAGCCCGCCGCCCACTCTCGCAGGCCCTCGTGCCCACGGAAAGTCCCTTCCATCGCCGTCTGGCTAAACTCGACCTCGGGATCGAAGTAGCTGACCCACTCGTCGAAGTCACCGGCCTGAAAGGCCGCATAGGCCCGACGAGCCAGCTCCAGGTTCTCCTGCGACATCGCCCGCCCAGTATCCCGCGCGGCGGTGGACGTGGCCAACACGATCACGGTGGACGTCATGGACCCGGTGAAGGCCGTCTGGGGCCTCGAACCCGACCGTCTACTGCGCGAACCCGCCGTCTGCTGCGCGAGCCCTGCCGTCCGGGCACGACCCCCGCGACCGTGCGCACGATGGCCGTCCCCTGTCGATGAGACCAACGGCGGCGCTGGTAGGCGGGAGCTCGGAGCGGCGTATGCGGCGACTCGATGGCATGGATCATGCCCACTCGCAGTCGGCCGCGCGTCGTGTCAGCGGCTCCGCGCTTATGTCCGTGCAACCGTGTCCCGACGACGCCAGCCGGTGACGAGGATTCCCACGGAGAAGACCAGGTAGAAGACGAACGCGGCAAGCCCGACCGCTCCCTGTCCATGCGTGAAACCGTCCTCACCGACGATCACGCCGACCCCGATGAAGAACAGACCGGCGAGGGCCGCTGACCACCCAAGCCATCGCGGCACGATCCGGCTGCGAGCAACCGCCGTGCCGAACAGAACGAGGCTCAGCCCGAGTAGGAACCGGAAGTAGCTGTTGGCGCCCCACTCAAGCCAGGCACGGTTTCGGCCGTCGCAAACCTCTGGCTCTTTTCCGCTCCCGAGGCAGCCACCCAAGCGTCCACCGAGTGCTTGAGGGCCACGCCGTCGACCGCCTGCAACATGGCAAACAGCGCGCCGGTTGCCACCGTAGCCGCCGCCGCCAACCTCGCTAACACAGGCGTCTGTGCGCGAAGTGCGAGTGCGCGGTAAAGCACCAGTAGGCCCGCGAGACCAACGATGATTGCGATGAACTGGCCGACGTGAATGGCAGTGAAGCTGTCGCTCTTGGCGTACTCCGTGAAGACCGCAGCGTGATTATTGGGGTGCACACTCGACGGATGAAACGCTTCGGCGACGAACTCCAAGAGAAAGCCCGCGACGAGGAGTGCCCCGGCCACCCTGAGCAGCATGCGCTCAACCTTGGGGTCGGTTCCTTGACGCGTCGCATCCGACCGACCAGGTTCCATCACCCAGCGACACTATCGCTGGCATTCGGGCCCGAGGGAAAAGCTAGTCCGGCAGGCCTTCGACGGCGACCGCAGCATTGTCGGCGAAGACCTGGAGATCGAGGAGGCGATCCGGTGTGCGCGCGAGCTACGAGCACCGACCGGGTGCGCAGCGTGATGGCGGCGCGACCAGGCTTCCGCGACTGGTCAGCGCGCCTTCAGACCCAGGCGGACCGCTTGCAGCGAGACATCGCGCGGCTTCGCCGGAAGTACAGCGACAGATAGTCGGGCGCATCGATCCAGGTCGCCGCCGGGGTTGCGACATCGCCTACTCC
>JAWVFS010000318.1:0-6861 GCA_033855795.1 Solirubrobacteraceae bacterium
GAACGACAGTCCGTAGTGGTTGCCGTTCTGCGTGTTGAACGACGGCGACTGCAGCTGCGGCGCGAGGTTGTTGAAGTTCGTCAGCTTCGACGTGTCCAACGGCGCGACCGTCCCGGCCTTGATGGCCCGCAGCGATGCATCGCCGGAGAACGACGCGAGGTCGTACTGGCCCCCGCCGCCGGAATTGAACTTCGTGAACATCTCGTCCGAGGTGCCGGCCGACACGGAGTTGACCTTGCACCCGGTCTGCTGCGTGAAGGCCTTGACGTACGACGGGTCGCTGTAGCCCTCCCAGTCGACGATGTTGAGCGCGCCCTCGCCCTTGGCGTTGATGTTGGGCCCCGCCACGGAGCTCGTCTTGCTGCTGCTGCTGCTGCTGCCGCACGACGCCAGCCCGAAGGCTGCGGCCACCACGGCAGCGATGACGAACGGATTCCTTCTCACTGCGGTCCCTCCTCGTCCTCGGCAATTCCAATGATCTTCGTGTATTTCCTGTCCCATGACAGGGTCACGGCGCGGCCCCGCAGGGCCTCGGCATCTTCATAAGTCGTACTCGTGTTCTGGCGAACCACCATCAGCTCGCCGCCGCCGTCGAGGCCGACGACGAAGCGCGAGGTCGGCCCGGCGTAGAGGCTCTCGCGCACCACACCCGAGGCGTGGCACCCGCGCTCGCCGCCCGCCCCGGGGTCGCCCTCGGCCAGCGCGATGCGCTCGGGCCGGATCGTCACGATCACCCGCACGCCGACGCCGATGCGGCGCCCGTCGAGATCCGCGGAGACCTCATCCCCCCGGCCGAGCCGCAGGCGCGCCACCGCGTCGCCATCGAGCGCCTCGACCTCGAGCTCGAGCAGGTTGGACACGCCGACGAATCCGGCCACGAAGCGGGAGTCGGGCTCGTCGTAGACCTCGTGCGGGGTGCCGACCTGCAGCACGCGACCGGAGTCCATGACGGCGACGCGGTCGCTCATCGACAGCGCCTCGTCCTGGTCGTGGGTGACGTAGACGAAGGTGATGCCGACCTCCTGCTGAATGCGCTTGAGCTCGACCTGGAGTCGCTGGCGCAGCTTGAGGACGAGCGCGCCGAGCGGCTCGTCGAGCAGCAGCACGCGCGGGCGGTTGACCAGGGCCCGCGCGAGCGCCACGCGCTGGCGTTGGCCGCCGGAGAGCTGGCTCGGCCGGCGCGTCTCGAAACCGTCGAGCCCGACGAGCTTGAGCGCGTCGGCCGCCCGCTCGGCTCGCTCGCCCTTTCCGACCTTCTTCACGCGCAGGCCGTACTGGACGTTCTCGCCCACGGTCATATGGGGGAACAGCGCGTAGTCCTGGAACACCGTGTTGACGTCGCGCTCGTTGGGCGGCAGGCCGGTGACGTCGTCGCCCGCGAGCTCGACGGTCCCCGCGTCCGGGCGCTCGAAGCCGGCGATGATCCGCAGGCAGGTGGTCTTGCCCGAACCCGAGGGCCCGAGCATCGTGAAGAACTCGCCCCGGCGGATTGCGAGGTCCACGCCGTCCACGGCCACGACCTCGCCGAACGCCCTTCGCACGCCGGCCAGACGCACGTCGACCGCCGTGCCGCTGGACGCGCTGGACAACGACGCGTCGATGAGGGACTCCCTGGCGATGGTGGGATTGTCCCGCTGGACGGTCATGAGGGCGACCTTCGCACGACCTTTTGCCGCGTGATGGACAAAGCCCCTGCCGCCGATGGGACGTTCGGGCCAACGCCGCCGCACGGCCAGGGTTAGCCGAACAGCGTCAGATCGGGCTCGCGCTCGCCGCGCACGACGTCGAGGTCGACCTCGACGCAGTCGATGCCGCGGGTCTCGGCGAGGGTCCGGGCCTGCGGCCTGATGGCCTGGGCGGCCAGCACGCCGAGGCAGTCCGCCATCGCCGGGTCCTGCCGGATGCGTTCGAGATACCGCGACAGCTGCTCGACTGCGTCGATCGTGCCGACGCGCTTGATCTCGACCGCCACCCAGCCGTCGTCGTCGTCGCGGCGGCACATCAGATCCACCGGGCCGATGTCGGTCGGCCATTCGCGGCGCACCAGCCGGAAGCCCTCGCCGCACCATTCGGGCGAGTCCGCCAGCGCCTCCTGGAGGTCGGCCTCGACGCCGTCCTTCTCCAGCGCGGCCGCCTCGCCCATGTCGTGCACGACGTCGGAGACCACCTCGTCGATCCGGATCTCCAGCCGGTCCTCGCTCGCCCCGGCTCGCTTGCGCACGACGATCCGCTCCAGCGGCTCGCCCTCCTCCTCGATCACCGCGGGCGGCGTCATCCAGTTGCTCGGCTTGTAGCCGCCGTGATCGGCGTGAACCATCACCGACCCGTCGGACTTGATCATCAACAGCCGCAGCGCCTCGGGCAGCCGAGCGTTCAGGCGGCCGGTGTAGACGACCTCGCAGCGGGCGACGATCAGGCGCACGGGCGGGACCGTAGCCACGCGCGCGGATGGTTCACTCGTCCAGCCCGGCCTCCGCGAGAGCCTCCTCCCGGTCCGAATACGACTTGGCCCACACGACCTTGTCCTCGGCGAACCGGAAGACCCACGCCATGGAGACGTCGACGCTGGCCCCGCTCCCGCGGCCCCTCACGGAGAGCCGCCCGAACACGAGCGCCGCATCGTCGCCCTCGCGTACGTCCTCCAGCTCGACCTGGAACTGGTCGAACGTCTCCGTGGTGTCGTTGACCCAGGCGCGGATCCCGTCGTGGCCCCGATACGGACCCTCGGTCGAGGATCGAAGCGGCCACCACTCCGCGTCGGGGGCGAATGCCCGCAGGTAGGTGTCGACGTCGCGCCGGTTGAAGGCGGCAAAGGTGTCGCGCGCCAACGCGACGCGGTCGGTCATGGCCAAAACCTAGTGCCTGCCGACGTCAGCGAACCCCCGGCGGCGATAGGGTCCCGGTCGGCATGACGACCGTCCGGGACGCGACCTTCGATTTCCTGCGCCGGCGCGGGATGACGACGATGTTCGGGAACCCCGGCTCGACCGAGCTGCCGATGCTCGCCGACTTTCCCGACGACTTCACCTACGTGCTCGGGCTTCAGGAGACGGTCGCGGTGGGGATGGCCGACGGGTACGCGCAGGCGAGCGGGAAGCCGACGATGGTCAACCTGCACACGGCACCCGGCGTGGGTAACGGGATGGGCGCGATCTTCAACGCCCAGGCCAACAAGTCGCCGCTGCTGGTCACCGCCGGCCAGCAGGCGCGGTCGTTGATGACCCTCCAGGCCAACCTGACGAACCGCGATGCCGCGCGCATGCCCCACCCGCTCGTCAAGTGGAGCTACGAACCGCCGCGCGCCGAGGACGTTCCCCACGCCCTCGCGCGCGCGACCCACGTCGCCTCGCTGCCGCCCAAGGGCCCCGTGTTCGTCTCGATCCCGATGGACGACTGGGCGGCGGAGGTGGACGAGGGAGCCGTCGCGCACCAGACCGGGCGCGACGTCACCGGCCGGGCGGTCGCCGACCCCGAGGTCCTGCGCGACCTCGCCGCACGGCTCGACGCCGCCGAGCGCCCCATGCTCGTCGCCGGCCCCGACGTTGACGCCAGCGGCGCCTGGGCCACCGCGATCGCGCTCGCCGAGCGCCAGCGCCTGCCCGTGTGGGCCATCCCGGCGCCCGGTGGCGGGCGGATCGGCTTCCCCGAGGGCCACCCGAATTTCGTCGGAATTCTGCCGCCGGCCATCGGGCCGCTCAGCGAGACGGTGGCGGGGCACGATCTCGTCCTCGTCGTCGGCGCGTCGGTGTTCAGCTACTACCCGAACATCCCGGGCCCGCTGCTTCCCGAGGGCGCCTCGCTCGTGGCCATCACCAACGACCCCGACGAGGCCGCGCGTGCGCCGATGGGCGACGCGATCGTGGCCGACGTCGCCCTGACGCTGCAGGCGCTCCTCGAACGGGTGCCCGAGTCCGGCCGGGCGGCGCCCGAGGCGCGCCCCGCGCCCGAGCCGGCACCGGAGTCCGATCCGATCAGCCCGTCCACCGCCGTGGCCGCGCTCGCGGAGGTCTTCCCCGACGACGGGATCGTCGTGGTCGAGTCACCGTCCGCCACCCTCGCGCTTCGCAACCAGCTGCGCCTCTCGCAGCCGGGCAGCTACTACTTCGGCGCGGGCGGCGGCCTGGGATTTGGCCTCGCGGCGTCGGTCGGGGTCCAGCTCGCGCAGCCCGAGCGGCCGGTCGTGTGTGTCGTCGGCGAGGGCTCGGCGCAGTACGCGATCCAATCGTTCTGGAGCGCCGTCGCCTACGACGTGCCCGTCACCTTCCTCGTGCTCCGCAACGAGGAGTACGCGATCCTCAAGTGGTTCGCCTCGATGGAGGACGTCGAGGGGGCCCCCGGGCTCGACCTGCCGCGGCTCGACGTCACCGCTGTGGCGAGCGGGTACGGGGTCAATTCGCGGGAAGTCGGCGATGGGGAGCTCCGTGACGCGTTGGCCGAGGCGATCGCCTCGGATCGGCCCGAGCTCGTCGAGGTTCGCGTCGCGCCGGGCATGGCCCTGGCGTAGCGCCCGTCGTGGCCCTGCTCGAGCCGGATGTCCAGGCGATCGCCCCGACGGGCACCGAGCCGGCGGCGGACCGCGCGCCCGACAGCCTGGCGACCGGGACGCCCGAGCCGCTGCGCGGCGATCTCGTGGCGCTGGTCGGGCCCGAGCAGGTGCTCGCGCGCGCGACCGACCTGATCCGCTACGCCTCCGACGCCAGCCCGTACCGGCGCTTCCCGCAGGCCGTGGTCATGGCCCGCGACACCGGCGACGTCGCCAAGCTGATCGACTACGCCCACGGCAGCGGCGTGCCGCTGACCTTCCGCTCGGGCGGCACGAGCCTCAACGGGCAGTCGCAGACCGACGGCATCCTCGTCGACGTGCGCCGCCACTGGCGCGGCGTCGAGGTCGAGGACGGCGGGGCGCGCGCTCGCGTGCGCCCGGGCACCGTGCTCGGCCACGTCAACCGCCTGCTCGCGCCGCTGCACCGGCGGCTCGGGCCCGACCCGGCGAGCACTGACATCGCCACCGTCGGCGGCGTCGTCGCCAACAACTCGGGCGGCATGCGCTGCGGCACCACGAAGGACAGCTACTCCACGGTGCGCGAGCTGACGTTCGTGCTGCCGTCGGGCACGGTCGTCGACAGCGGCGCGGACGGGGCGGCCGAGGAGTTCGCCCGCCGCGAGCCGGAGCTGGCGAAGGGGCTCGAGCAGATCCGTGACGAGATCCGCGCCGATGCCGAGCTGACCGAACGGATCCGCCACAAGTTCGAGATCAAGAACACGACCGGCTACCGGCTGTGCGCGTTCCTCGACGCGGACGAGCCGCTGGAGATCTTCCGCCGGCTGCTCGTCGGCTCCGAGGGCACGCTCGCCTTCATCGCCGAGGCGGTCTTCGAGACCGTCCCGCTGCCCGCCCGCACGACGATGTCATGGCTGCACTTCCCCGGGGTGGACGAGACCGCCGCTCCCGTCCCCGACCTGGTAACGGCCGGAGCGAGCGCGGTCGAGCTGATGGTCGCGCCCGCGCTGATCGCCTCCGCGCACGCGGTGCCGGGGCGGCCGGAGTACTGGAAGGACCTGCCACCCGAGTCGGCCGCGCTGCTGGTCGAGTTCGGCGCCGAGGACGAGGCCGGGCTCGACGCGGCCGAGGCGCGCGCCGCCGAGGTGCTCGACGGCCACGACCTCATCCACCCGCCGGCGTTCACGCGCGACGCGCACGTCATCGAGCTCTACTGGAGCGTGCGCGAGGGGATGCACGGGCTCCTGGGTCGGCTGAAGCCACCGCAGGCAGCGCTCATCGTCGAAGACGTGTGCGTGCCACCGTCGCGCATCGCCGAGGCGGGGAAGGACCTGCAGGCCCTGTTGACGGAACACGGCTTCCTCGCCGGATGGGCGGGCCATGCCTCGGCCGGGAACCTCCACTTCATGCTCACGCCCGACCTGGGCCAGGCGTCGGAGCGCGACCGCTACGAGGCCTTCATGACCAGGCTGGTCGACCTCGTACTCGACAAGTACGACGGCTCGCTGAAGGCCGAGCACGGCACCGGGCTCAACATGGCGCCGTTCGTGGAGCGCGAGTGGGGGCCCAAGGCGACCGAGCTGATGTGGCGGGTGAAGGCCCTCGCCGATCCCGACAACGTGCTCTCGCCCGGAGTCGTGCTCAACCGCGACCCGGCGATCCATCTCAAGGACCTCAAGAGCACCCCGACGATCGAGGAGGAGGCCAACACCTGCGTCGAGTGCGGCTTCTGCGAGCCCGTCTGTCCGAGCCGCGACCTCACCACGACGCCGCGCCAGCGGATCGTCGTCCGACGCGAGATGGCCCGCCAGCCCGCTGGGTCGCCCGTCCTCGAGGCGCTGCTGCGCGAGTACGAGTACGACGGCCTCGAGACCTGCGCGGCGGACGGCAGCTGCAAGCTCGCGTGCCCGGTCGGGATCGACACCGGCAAGTTCGTCAAGGGCCTGCGCGAGCGCCAGCACAGCGCCCGGTCCGAACGCGTGGCGCTCGAGGTCGCCCGGCGCTGGGCCCTCGTCGAGCGCGCCGCCCGCGCGGGGCTGCGCGCCGGCAATGCGGTCGCCGACCGGCTCGGCCCGGGTGCCCCCGCGGCGGCCACCCGCGCGCTGCGCGCGGCCGCCGGGGCCGAGCTCGTCCCGACCTGGCCGGCGAACATGCCGGAGGCGGCCCCGGCGCGGCTCCCGGCGACCGCGCGCGACGGCGCCGCCGCGGTCTACCTGCCGGCCTGCATCAACCGGATCTTCGCCAACCCGGACGGTGTCGAGCACGAGCTGTCACTGCCCGAGGCGCTCGTCGCCGTGTCCGCGCTGGCGGGGCTTGCGCTGTGGATCCCACCAGACGTGGCCGGGCACTGCTGCGCGACG
>JAWVFS010000319.1:0-5550 GCA_033855795.1 Solirubrobacteraceae bacterium
GGAGCGCCCCGAGCGCTCGGCCGAGCTCGTGCGCGAGCACGCCGCGGCGAGCGCGGCCGCCGCTCAGTAGCTCAGTACAGGGCGGCCGCCAGGCGGCGGCGGTACTCACGCGCCCGCGGGTCCTCGGCGCCGAGTTCGTCGAGCACGCCGACGATGGCGCGGCGCAGGTCGTCACGGGTGCCGTCGGCACTGCCGGCGAGGGCCTCGAGCAGCTTGTCGAGCCCGCGCTCGACGTCGCCGGCGTCGAGCGCCGCGAATGCCTCCTCCAGGTCGGAGTCCCCGGTCTGCTGGAGCCGGATCCGCGCCGTCAGGCCCTCGGCGCCGAAGTCGCCCGCGATCGGCTCCACCAGCTTCAGCGCCTCGTCGACCTCGCCCCGGCCGAACAGCAGGCGGGCCAGGGGGACGGCGGCGTCGGCGCGTCCGCGCCCGAGCTCGAGCGCACGGCGCAGCGATGCCTCGTCGCCGGCCTCGACGAGCGCGTCCGCTTCGGACGGGACCAGCCCGTCGAAGAACTGCTCGACCTTTGCGGGCGGCTGTGCGCCGACGAACTCATCGACCACGCGGCCGTTCTCGAAGGCCTTGACGGCCGGGATGCCCTGGATGCCGAAGGCGCCGGAGATCGTGGGATTGGCGTCGGTGTCGAGCTTGGCCAGTACGACCTTGCCCTCGCGCTTGGCGGCCTCGCGCTCGAGGATCGGGGTGAGCTGGCGGCACGGCCCGCACCACTCGGCCCAGAAGTCGACGACCACGGGCGTGGACTTGGAGCGCTCGAGGACCTCGGTCTCGAAGGTGGCCTCTGTCACGTCGATGACGGTCATGTGGTCAAGGGTAGAGGGGTTTGCCAGGGCGAAAGTTGTCAGTCGTCAGTTGTCAGTATTGGGCGATGGAGCGGAACATCGAGCGTGCCGGCATGCGGTTGTCCGTCGAGGACGCGGGGCAGGGGATACCCGTCGTGCTGCTGCACGGGCTGACCGCCACCCGGCGCTACGTCGTGATGGGCTCACGTGCGCTCGAGCGCTCCGGCCACCGCGTAGTCGGCTACGACGCCCGCGGGCACGGGCAGTCGGCACCGGCGCCCGGGGCGGACGCCTACGGTTATGACGACCTCGCCGCCGACCTCGCCGCCGTACTGGACGAGCTCGAGGTCGGCCGCGCGGTGCTGGCCGGCGCCTCGATGGGGGCCCACACGGCCCTGCGGCTGGCGCTCGACGCGCCCGAGCGCGTGGCCGCGCTCGTGGCGATCACGCCCGGGTACGACCCGCAGACGGCCGACGATCCCGACCGCCTCGCCCGCTGGGACGCCCTCGCCGCCGGCCTGCGGGAGGACGGGGTGGAGGGGTTCGTGGCGGCCTACGGCGAGCCCGCCGTGCCCGAGCGCTGGCGCGACACCGTCCGGCAGGTCCTGCGCCAGCGCCTGAGCGCGCACGAGCATCCCGACGCCGTGGCCGACGCGCTGTCGGCCGTCCCGCGCTCGCATCCGTTCGGCACGCTCGACGACCTCCGGGCGATCGATGCGCCGGTTGTCGTCGTGGCCAGCCGCGACGCGGCCGACCCGGAGCATCCCTTCGCCCTCGCCCAGGCCTACGCCGACGCCATCCCGGCCGCGCGCCTGGTGTCCGAGGACGAGGGCCAGTCACCGCTGGCCTGGCAGGGCGGCCGCCTGTCGACCGTCATCGCCGAGGCCGCCTCCGACGCCGCGCGCGCCGGCCTGGTGCCGTGAGCCCGACGGGCTACAGCGGCACCCCGCTGCCGAGGAAGCTCGGCATGAAGGAGGGCTCCAGGGTGGCCGTTCTCGACGCGCCGGACGAATTCACCGACACGCTCGGCGCCCTGCCCGACGGGGTGACCGTGCGCGAGCGGCTGCGCGGACCGCTCGACGTGATCGTGTTCTTCATCGTGCGCCGCGCCGACCTGGAGCGACGCATCGACCGGCTCAAGGCGGCGCTCGACCCCGCTGGAAGGCTGTGGATCGCCTGGCCGAAGCGCGCCTCGAAGGTGGAGACCGACATGACCGAGGACGTCGTGCGCGACGTCGCGTTGCCGCTTGGTCTGGTGGACAACAAGGTCGCCGCGATCGACGAGACCTGGTCCGGGCTGCAGCTCGTGATCCGTAAGGAGTTGAGATGAAGGGCAAGGTCGTCGTCGTGACCGGCGCGAGCTCCGGGATCGGGGCCGCGGCGGCGACGGAGCTGGCCGAGCTCGGCGCGACCGTCGTGCCGGTCGGGCGCAACCGGCAGCGGCTCGAGAAGGTCGCCGCCCGGGTCGGCGGCGAGCCGCTGCCGGCCGATTTCGCGTCGCTGACAGCGGTCCGCGAGCTTGCCGGTGAGCTGCTCGAACGCCACGCGCACATCGACGTGCTCGTCAACAACGCGGGGCTCGTGACGGGCCGCCGCGAGCTGACCCAGGACGGATACGAGAAGACGTTCGCGGTCAACCACCTCGCGCCGTTCCTGCTCACCAACCTCCTGCTCGAGCGCCTGCGGGTGTCGGCGCCCGCGCGCGTGGTCACCACGAGCTCCGCAGCGCACGGCGGTGCCCGGCTGGACTTCGAGGACCTCCAGGGTGAGCGGTCGTGGTCGATGATGCGCGCGTACGGCACGTCGAAGCTGGCCAACATCCTCTTCACCCGCGGGCTGGCCATGCGCGTCGACGCCGCCGAGGTGACGGCCAACTGCCTCCACCCGGGCGTGGTCAACACGAAGCTGGGGCGCGGGGCGGGCCCGCTGGCCGGGCTGGTGTGGACCCTCGGCCGCCCGTTCTTCGGCTCGCCCCGGCGCGCCGCCTCGACGATCGTGTACCTGGCGGCATCGGAGGAGGGGGGAGAGGTGACCGGCGGTTACTACGAGAACTCGCGCCCCGCCGGCACGAGCGCCGCCGCCGCCGACATCGAGCTGGCCGACCGCCTGTGGCGCGAGAGCGAGCGGCTGGTGGGCCTCGAGCCGCGCGGATGAGGATAGGATCGGCCGCGATCATGCGCGTCTTCCTCACGGGTGCGACCGGGTTCATCGGCGGCGGGATCGCGCGAGCCCTCCGCGAGCGCGGCGACGACGTGCGCGCGCTCGTGCGCACCCCTGAGAAGGCCCGGGAGCTGGAGGCGGCCGGTGTGGAGCTGGTCGCCGGGTCCCTCGCCGACCGTGACGCCATCCGAACCGCGATGGAGGGCTGCGACGCGGTGATCCACAACGCCGCGGTGTACGAGGTCGGCATCAAGAAGTCCGAGCGCCCGGCGATGTACGAGGCCAACGTCGTCGGCACCGAGAACGTGCTCGGCGCCGCGCTCGACGCCAAGATCGGGAAGGTGGTCTACGTCTCCACCGTCGGGATCTTCGGGAACACGCAGGGTGAGATCGTCGAGGAGGGCTACGAGCACCAGGGGGACTACTCCTCCTACTACGAGGAGACCAAGGTGCTCGCCCACCGGGCGGCCGAGAGGCTGATCGAACAGGGGCTGCCGTGCGTGATCGTGCAGCCCGGCGGCGTCTACGGCCCCGACGACCATTCCGCGGTCGGCGACCTGATCGACCGCTTCGTCGCCGGCAAGCTCCCGGCGATGGTTTTCGGCGACCTCGGCTTCAACCTCGTGCACCGAGACGACGTCGTCGCCGGTGTCCTCTTGGCACTCGACAGGGGCGTCCCCGGGCAGGCCTACATCCTCGGAGGGGAGGTCACGACGATGCGCGGCATGATCGAGACGCTCGCCGGCATCGTGGACCGCAAGCCACCGCGGCTGAACATGCCGGTGACCGTGCTGCGCGTCTCGCGGCCGCTCGGCTCCGTCATGGGGCCCGCACTCGGCTTCCCGCCCAACTTCGGCGAGCTCATCTCCGCGTCAGACGGCGTCACCTACTGGGCGCGCCACGACAAGGCCGTGCGCGAGCTGGGCTACGCCCCGCGTTCGCTGGAGCAGGGATTGCGCGACACGCTCGCCGCCGAGGGCAAGCTGCCGACACCGGCCTGAGCGCCCCGGGGTCCGGGGTGGACCGCGTTGACGGTCCACTTATCGTCGTAGGTCATGGAGGAGCACCGCAAGACGGAGGTGCGCCGGATCGCGCGCCTCTTCCGGCCCTACCGTGCTCGCCTCAGCGCGGTTCTCGCCCTCATCCTGCTGTCGGCCGGTCTCGGGATGGTCTCGCCGTTCCTGTTGCGCCAGGTCCTCGACACCGCAATCCCGGATCGCGACACGACGCTCCTCACCTGGCTCGTGCTCGGCATGATCGGGATCTCGATCGCCACCGGCGCGCTCGGCGTCGCGCAGACGTGGATCTCCAACGTCGTCGGCCAGCGCGTCATGCACGACCTCCGCTCGGCCGTGTACCGCCATCTCCAGCGCCTGTCGCTCGCCTTCTTCACGCGTACGCGGACGGGGGAGGTGCAGTCCCGGATCGCCAACGACATCGGCGGGGTCCAGAACGTGGTGACGAGCACCGCGACGTCGATCGTCTCCAACGTCACGACCGTGATCGCCGCCCTGGTCACCATGGTCGCCCTCGACTGGCGCCTCGCCGTCTTCTCGCTCGCGCTGCTGCCGTTCTTCGTCTGGCTGACGCGCCGGGTGGGCCAGGAGCGAAAGCGCATCGCGGCGACGCGCCAGGGTCGCATGGCCGACATCTCCTCGCTGGTCGAGGAGTCCCTGTCGGTGTCGGGCATCCTGCTCGGCAAGACCATGGGGCGCTCGCCCGAGCTCGCCGACCGCTTCGCGCGCGAGTCCGAGGCGCTCGCCGACCTCGAGGTGCGCTCGCGCATGGCAGGGCGCTGGCGCATGGCCTCGGTGCAGATGAGCTTCGCGATCATGCCCGCGGCCGTGTACTGGTTCGCGGGGCAGAGCATCGCGGGCGGCTCGCACGCGATCTCGATCGGCACGCTCGTGGCCTTCACGACGCTGCAGACGCGGTTGTTCTTCCCGATCCAGTCGCTGCTGTCCGTCGGGGTGGACGTCCTGAGCTCGCTCGCCCTGTTCGACCGCATCTTCGAGTACCTGGACCTGCCGGTCGACATCAGCGAGCGCGAGGGCGCCGTGCGGCTCGATCCCGCGACGGTGCGCGGCGCGATCAGCTTCCGCCACGTGGGCTTCGCCTACGACGCGGGCGGCGCCCCGACGCTCGAGGGCGTCGACATCGAGGTCCCGGCGGGGACGCACACGGCGATCGTGGGGGAGACCGGGTCGGGGAAGACCACGCTCGGCTACCTCGTCGCGCGCCTGTACGACCCGGCGTCGGGGACGGTGGCGATCGACGGCGTCGACGTGCGCGACCTGTCGTTCGCCTCATTGGCCGGCACGGTCGGCCTAGTCTCGCAGGAGACCTATCTCTTCCACGCCACGATTCGCGAGAACCTGCGCTTCGCCCGGCCCGAGGCGAGCGACGAGGAGCTCGAGGCAGCTGCTCGGGCGGCGCAGATCCACGACCTGATCGCCGGGCTGCCGGACGGCTACGACACGGTGGTTGGGGAGCGCGGATACCGCTTCTCCGGCGGCGAGAAGCAGCGCATCGCGATCGCGCGCACGGTCCTGCGCAACCCACCCGTGCTCGTGCTCGACGAGGCCACCAGCGC
>JAWVFS010000320.1:0-8394 GCA_033855795.1 Solirubrobacteraceae bacterium
CGCCCTCCTGGGCGCCGCCGCGCTCGGCGACATCGGCCAGCACTTCGCCGACGACGATCCCGCCTATGCCGGGGCCGATTCGCTCGTGCTGCTGCGCGAGGCGACGACGCTCGTGGTCGATGCGGGCTTCCAGGTGGCCAACGTGGACGCGACCGTGGTGCTCGAGCGTCCGAAGCTGGGGCTGCACCGCGTGCCCATGGAGGCGAACCTGGCCGGGGCCATCGGCATCGCGGTCGAGCGCGTGAGCGTCAAGGCCACCGGCGGCGAGGGCATGGGATTCGTCGGGCGCGGCGAGGGCGCCGCGGCACTGGCCGTGGCGACGATCGAGGACTGACCCGGCTACTCGGGCCAGAAGTCCGGCACCGTGTCCACGTCGGCGCGCAGGTCGTCGATCCGGCGCGAGATGAGCAGGATCTCCGCGTCCTCGGGCCCGTCGTTGTGGACCGAGCGCACGCACTGGGGGGCGATGCGGACAACCTGGCCGGGGCCGAGCTCCATCACCTCATCGTCGAACTTGGCCTGCACCCGGCCGGAGATGACGTAGAGAATCTCCTCCTGGGTCCTGTGGAAGTGCCCGTAGGACCCCTTCCCGCCGGCGCCGGGCGGCATCTGACGCCAGGTGATCGCGATCTGCTCGTTCTCCAGCGCGCCGGTGAGCATCCGCATCTCGCCCGGGTAGCCCGACCCGGCCATCACGTCGGCGGCGTCATCGCGGTGGATGACGGTGTAGTTGCTCATCCCACCCGGGCTCGGCGGCGCTCGGCAGCCCGCCGCCGCTGCTGTTCGTGCTCGACCTGCCGTTTGAGCTGGCGCACGGTGCGCTGCAGGTGGCCGCGCACGGTGGGGGCGGCAATCCGCTCGGAGATGGCGCCGAAGATACCGGCGCCGGCGACGCCGTAGGACAACCGGTACTCCACGTTCGTGCGCCCGCCGGGCCGCTCGCGCAGCCGCCACCGCCCGCGCTGGTCGATGCCGGTGACCGAGGTCCAGGCCAGGTCGCGCGGCTCCGAGTGCTCGACCACCTCGACCAGCCCGCCCACCTCGGCGGCGCCGACTCGCAGGAGCGTGCGGTAGCGGGCGCCGAGGCCGGTCGGCTTGTCGCTGACGACCTCCCAGCGCGTGATGCCGGCCATGTAGTGCAGCGCACGAGACGGGTCGGAGACGAAGTCCCACACCGCCTGCGGCGGCGCCGCGACCTCGATGCTGGCGCCGACCCTCATCCGATCACCGGCAGGCGCCGCTCGGCGGCGAGCGCGTCGAGGGTGTCCTGCATCGTGCGCATGAGGTGGTCGTACACCTCGGCGACGTCGGGCTCGGGCCCGAACTCCTCGCGCAGGTGGATCGGCGGCAGGGCCTCCACGACGATCTTGGACGGCAGCGGGATGTGCCCGAGCATGTCGCCGACGTTGAGGCCCCACGGTAGGGCGATCGAGATCGGCAGCACCTTCAGGCGGAACATGCGGTCGAGGCCGAGCAGGCGCGACAGGCCCTCGCCGCGCGACAGGAACAGCGCCGTCTCCTGACCGCCGATCGATACGACCGGCACGATCGGCACGTCCTGCTCGAGGGCCAGCCGGATGAAGCCCTTGCGCCCGCCGAAGTCAACCGTGTTGCGCTCCCAGCTGGGCCGGTGCACCTCGTAGTCACCGCCGGGGTAGACGAGCAGCGCGGCGCCGGTGGCCAGCGCCCGCTCGGCGTTCTGCGGCGAGGCGGCGACGGTGCCGTACTTGCGCAGGAACCCGAGGCCGGGCATCGAGAGCACGAGGTTGTGCGCCAGCTGGTAGAAGGCCCGCTCGACGCCGAAGTAGGCGGAGAAGGCGAGTTGGAACACCGTCGTGTCCGGGGTCAGGTTGCCGCCGGAGTGGTTGCCGACGAGCAGGACCGCTCCCTCCTCGGGGATGTTGCCCAGCCCCCGCACCTCGCCGCGGAACCACAGGCTCGCGAGGAGCCAGAGGCGCGGCAGGCTCTCGCGGATGTAGTCCGGGTCGCGCTCGTCGAGGTCTGCCCGCGGGATGCGCACCTGGATCTGTTCGCGCATGCTCGCGACGAGCCGGGCGGCGAGGCCGCGCGGCGACTCGCCGTCGCCGGCGTGGCCGTTGCGGGCCGCGTGCTCGGCGATTCCGGCTTCGGTCATGACAGTCGAAGTCTAGTGCGGGGGGCGTCAGGCCGCGGCGGCCCGGGCGGGCCGGACTGCCGGCCGCAGCGCGTCGGCGCGCGCGAAAAAGCGCTGGAGAAGCCCGTTGGTCTGGGCAGAGCGCTCCACCTGCGGGACGTGGCCGCAATCCTCGAGCACGATCTGCTCGGCGCCCGGCAGCCACTCGGCGACCTGGCGGGCGAAGGCGGCGGGGATCAGCCTGTCGTGGGAACCCCACACGAACAGGGCGGGGGGCTCGAGCTCGGCGAGCCGAGGGTAGAAGCCGTCGCGGCCGAAGGGGCTCTCGAGATACACGTTGCGCGCCGCCGACAGGAACGCGAACCGCGCGCCGGCCGAGCCGTAGATGCGCTGGAACTCCTCCACGACGACGTCGGCGACGCTCGGGTCCACCTGGTCGCGATCCGCGAACATGCTCCAGAACTGGTTGGCGACCATGCCGCGGGTGAAGCGGTGGGGGAGCACGCCCAGCTCGGGGCGGAGCAGCCGCACGATCGGGTGGTAGTCGCGCCGCACGAACGCCACCGCGGGGCAGAGCAGGCCGAGCGCGCCGACCCGGTCGGGCCTGCGAAGGCCGACCTCGATCGCGACGCGTCCGCCCAGCGAGTTGCCCACGAGATGGGCGCGCTCGATCCCCATCGCGTCCATCGCTCCGAGCACCGTGTCGGCGAAGTACCCCGCGTCGTAGGCGGCGAACGCCGGCTTGGACGAGGACCCGAACCCGGGCAGGTCAAGCGCGTGGACACGGTGCGAGCGGCTGAGGGCGGCCGCGGCCTCGAAGAACGACGCCTTCGTGGCGCCGAGCCCGTGCAGCAGCAGGATGTCGGGGCCCTCGCCCATCGTCAGGGTGGAGATCCGCGAGCGGCCCACATGCACGTCATGGACACGCTGGAGCGGCGCGCGCCCGTTGGGCAGGCGGAACAGCCCCTCGAAGCCGACCGCGAGATCGAGGTTGCCGCGCACGTACAGCCGGCGCGCCGAGAACGCTTCGCTCCCCGACAGGTCGCCCTGGCGGAGGCGCAGCCACGTCGTCGAGTCGGTGCCGATGGTGACGTCGGGGCGCCGCATGGTCACCCCGCGTCGCACCCGCACCCCGTGTGCCGTGGCCCGCACCTCCCAGGTGTGCCCCAGGTCGCCGAGCCGGACGTGGTAGGTCGCGTCGAAGCCGGGCGGTGCGCCGAGGTAGCGGTCCGGAAGCGACTCGAATGCCGCGTTCACGATCTCGAGCCTCCGGGCTTGGGGGAGCCGTCCAGGCACCGGCGGGGACCCTACCTGTCGATCCGGCCAGGTGGCCCGCTAGTTGGCGTCCTGCCAATCATCATGCGGCGAAATACCCGCTCTCAGCGAAAATATGTACTCGGGCGCCAACCAATAGGGTCCGCACGGATGCGGAACGTCACGCTCCACGACACCCGCAGCGGCGAGCGGCGCCCGCTCGAGCCGCGCGAGTCGGGTCGCGTGGGGATCTACGCCTGCGGCCCCACGGTGTACGGCCGCATCCACGTCGGCAACGCCCGGCCGTTCGTCGTGTTCGCGCAGCTCAAGCGGTTCCTCGAGCACGAGGGCCACGAGGTCACGCTGGTCGAGAACGTCACCGACGTCAACGACAAGATCTACGACGCCGCCGCGGCGGCCGGCGTCCCGAGCGCCGAGCTGGCGCGGGAGATGACCGCTCACTACCTCGCGGACACCGACCGCCTCGACCTCGGCCGGCCCGACCACGAGCCGCTGGCCTCCGAGACGATCGCGGAGATCGTCGGCCTGATCGGCACCCTGATCGAGGGCGATCACGCCTACGCCGTGGACGGCGACGTGTACTTCCGCGTGCGCTCCTACCCCCGCTACGGCGAGCTGTCGCACCGCGACGTCGAGCAGATGGACCAGGGCGAGGGCGTGGAGGGGGCCGAGCGCAAGGAGGATCCCCTCGACTTCGCCCTGTGGAAGGCGCAGAAGGAAGGGGAGGACACCGCCTGGGACGCCCCCTGGGGGCGCGGACGCCCAGGCTGGCACATCGAGTGCTCGGCCATGGCCGAGTCGCTGCTCGGCCTCGAGTTCGAGATCCATGGCGGCGGCTCGGACCTCGTGTTCCCGCACCACGAGAACGAGGCGGCCCAGACGCGCGCGGCCCGCGACCGCGACCTGGCGCGGCTCTGGGTCCACAACGGGATGGTCCGCTTCGGCGAGGACAAGATGGCCAAGTCGGTGGGCAACGTCCGCCCGCTCGGCGAGGAGCTCGACCGCTGGGGCCGAGACGCTCTGCTCATGTACTTCTCCGGCGGGCACTACCGCCAGCCGATCGCCTACTCGGACTCCGAGCTCGAGCAGGCACAGGCGAGCGTCCATCGGGTCCGCGAGGCCGCCCGCCGCCTGCACGAGGGGACGAGCCCGGAGGACATGGCGCCGCTGCGCGACCGGTTCTTCGACGCCCTCGCGGAGGACTTCAACACCGCCGCCGCGCTGGCGGCGCTGTTCGACTGGGTGCGCGAGGCCAACAAACGCGCGGACGTGGGGGACGCCCATCTGCGGGAGATGCTCGGCGTCCTGGGTCTCGAGAACCTTCTCGACGTCGAGGACGCCCCGGAGCCCGAGACCGAGGCGCTCGAGCTCGCGCGCCGCCGCGAGGAGGCGCGCGCCAAGCGCGACTTCGCCGAGGCGGATCGCCTGCGGGACGAGCTTCGCGCGCGCGGGTGGGAGGTGCGCGACTCGCCCGAGGGGCTCGAGCTGATCCCGCTCGACGCCTCGTGATCGTCTACGGCCGAAACGCGGTGCGCGAAGCGCTGCGCGGACCGCGCGCCGTGGCGCGAGTGTGGGCGACCGCGCGCGCGGCGGACGAGGCATGGCTGCGCGATGCGGGCGTGCCGGTGTCGGTCGAGGACGGGGAGGCGCTGGCGCGGCGCTCGGGCTCCCACGAGCATCAGGGGGTGTGCGCCGACGTTGCCGCCTACGAGTACGCCGACGCGGACGCACTGCTGGCCACCGAAGCGCCGATGATCGTGGCACTGGACGAGGTGCAGGACCCGCAGAACCTGGGCGCCATCTGCCGCACCGCGGAGTGCGCCGGGGCCACGGGAGTCGTGCTGCCGCTCCGCCGCTCCGCCGATGTGACCCCCGCCGTCTGCAAGGCGTCCGCCGGCGCCGTCGAGCACCTCGCCCTCGCGCAGGTCCGCAACCTGGCCGACTTCCTCGCCGACGCCAAGCGCGCCGACTGCTGGGTGTACGGCGCCCAGGCCGGCGCCGACACCGCCTACGACGCGCCCGACTACTCGGGCGGGGTGGTGTGCGTGCTGGGCGCGGAGGGGCGCGGCCTGCGCCCGCGCGTTGCCGGGGCCTGCGACGCACTCGTCAGCCTGCCGCTGCGGGGCAGGATCGAGTCGCTCAACGTCGGAGCCGCGGCCGCCGTGCTGCTGTACGAGATATTGCAGCGGCGCGCGGCCGCTTGACAGGAATCCATAACTGTGGGAAAGTCGCGCCAACTGTGAGCCTGGACCTGAGGTTGAGTTATCCTCAGGTTCGGGGAGGTGCGGCGCCGGGGGAGGCGTGCGCCATGGAGCTTCTCGAGCGTGAACCGCTCGGGGAAGGAGCTGACCGTGGCCCGATTCTCACCCCAGTCTCAAGCTCAAGCAAAGCTTGATGACAGCTATCTCGTCGCGCTGGCCAAGCAGGGCAGCCCGACCGCGTACGACAGCATCGTCCGTCGCTACTACGGATTCGTCCGCCTGAAGGCCTCGTCGTACTTCCTGGCCGGCGGCGACCACGACGACCTCGTGCAGGAGGGCCTCGTCGGCCTGTACAAGGCCGTGCGCGACTACCGATCCGACCGGGAGTCGAGCTTCCGCAACTTCGCGGAGCTGTGCATCCACCGCCAGATCATCACGGCGGTCAAGACGGCGTCGCGCAACAAGCACACGCCGCTGAACCGTTCGGTGTCCTTCGCCACGACGCCCGCCGGCACGGGAGACGGCGAGCCGACGCTCGACGAGCTGCTCCCGGGACCGACCGCACACGATCCGGTCAACCAGGTGATCAGCTCGGAGGAGCTGCAGGCCCTCGTCGCGTGCCTGTCCACGGTGCTGTCGGAGCTGGAGTCGCGCGTGCTCGCGCTCTACCTCGACGGCTACTCCTACGAGGAGGTGGGCGTCAAGCTGGGGTGCGAGGCCAAGACGGTGGACAACGCGCTCCAGCGGGTCAAGCGCAAGGTCGGCGCGCACCTCGACTCGCGCAACGTCCCGCTGTAGCACGTGCACCCGCCCGCAAGTACGCCCGCACTCAGCCGGCTGCAAACCACCGCCTGGCGGCGTCCTCGGTCACGGCAATGGCGCTGCCATTCCCGCTCCCTGCGTCCTTGCCAGGCGGGGTTTTCGCTCGCCTGAGCACGACCGTACTCACGGCCGGATGCACCACCTCGTAGCATTGGGCCGGCGATGCCGACCTGGGCCATCATCGTGCTCGCCGTGTTCGGGGCAATCCTGCTGCTCGCCCTGCTCGGGGCGCTGGCCGCGTCGCTGCGCAACCGCCGCCGCCGCGAGCGGTTCGGCTCGAGCCTCGACGAGGTCGACCGCTCGCTCGCCGATGCGCGTGCCACGGACCGGGGCTGGGAGCGCGGCGCGCTCGAGGCCGCCGCGCGGCGGGCGTTTCAGGCCGAGCGTCCGGGCGTGGAGATTCACGAGCTCACCCTCGTGCAGGTCGTCGACCGGCCCGGCACCGAGGAGGACAAGGCCGTCTTTCGCGTCGTGGCCGCTGACGTACGGCTGAACCTCACCCTCGGCCGCGTCGACGGCGAGTGGGTCGGCGAAGGGGCCGAGGCAGGCTGAACGTCGCCGGGCCGGCCCCGACGGCTACAGGGACGAGGATTCTGGCGGGCCGGCGCGAAGTCCACCGGCATGCACGAGATGCTCTACTTGGTCATCGGGTGGGCATTGGGCCTCGTGGTGTGCGTCGTGGCGGCGCGCGCGATCATCCTGCGCTACCGGCTTCCGTGGCGGGCGACGCTCATGTACTTCGGGCTGGTGCCTTACCCGGAAGAGGTCGTGTTGCGGCGGCATCCGCGGCCGCGCCCCCTGCGCTGATCGACCTTCGCAGGCACGACGAGGCCACCGCCTGCGCGGTGGCCTCGTCGTGGTGAGCTGTCGTGCTGCGGCGCCGCTAGCCGGCCGGCGGCGGCGGGGGCGGGGGCGGCGGAGCGGCCTGCGGCTGCGCCGGCTGTGACACTGCGCCCGCACCCACCTGCGGAGCGATGCCCGGGGCGATACCCGCCTGCGCCTGCAGGACCTTGTTGAGGTTGGACTGGAACAGGTAGTGCCCAACCGGGCCGAGGAAGATCCACAGGAGGAAGAGCAACCCCGCCTCCATCCCCTGCAGCCCCGCCAGGCGCTCTGCCTTGTTCAGCCGATCGCACGTCTTGTACTCGGAGACGAGCGGCGGGATGAACAGCAGGATCCACCCGAACAGGACGGCCATCAGCGAGGTCCCCGGGCTGGTGCCGAGCTCGTCCGTGCCCCGGGCCCTGCCCATCTCGGCGAGCTCCTTGTTCACTTTGTAGTACCAGATGAAGAAGTAGACGCCGAGCGTGATGATGGTCAGGCCGACAACCCCCAGCGGGTTGCGGATCTTGCCGACAGCGTTGCTGCCGCTGATCTGGATTTCCTCAGCCATCTAGCTGCCCGGCGGCGGCGGAGGAGGAGGAGCGGCCTGCGGCTGCGCGGGCTGCTCGGCCGGAGGCGCGGCAACCTGCGGAGCTGCGGGCGCGCCGCCCGCCTGCGTCGTCAGGACCTTGTTCAGGTCGGACTGGTAGATGTAGAGCCCGATCGGGCTGATGAAGAGCCACAGCAGGAACAGCAGTCCGGCTTCCATCCCCTCCGGGGCGCCGGCGAGGCGCTCGGACGCCTTCAGGCGCTTGCAGGCGTTGTAGATCGAGACGAAGGGCGGGACGATGATGAAGGCGCCGAGTGTCACCGCGAGGACCGAGGTCCCGGGCGCTGTGCCGAGTTCCTCCGTGTTGCGGGCACGGCCCATCTCGGCCAGTTCCTTCTGGGTGTAGTAGTACCAAAAGATCCCGTAAATCCCGAACGTGATCAGCGTGAGGCCGATGACGCCGAGCGGGTTGCGGATCTTGCCGACCGCGTTGGTCCCGCTGATCTGAACTTCCTCTGGCATGGGTGTATTTCCCCTTTCCGGGTTCGGCGTGCTGGCTAGCCTGCCGCGACCCTAACGAACTGGGGGCGCAGCGGGGAAAAGATGCCGAT
>JAWVFS010000321.1:0-5172 GCA_033855795.1 Solirubrobacteraceae bacterium
CCGGCAAATTCATCAAGGGCCTGCGGGAGCGCCAGCACGGCGCGCGCTCCGAACGGGTGGCTCTCGAGGCCGCACGGCGCTGGGCCCTGGTCGAGCGTGCCGCCCGCGCGGGACTACGCGCCGGCAACGCCGTCGCCGACCGGGTCGGACCGGAGGCCCCCGCCGCGGCCACCCGGGCGCTGCGCGCGGCCGCCGGCGCGGAGCTGGTCCCGACCTGGCCGCCGAACATGCCGGACGCCGCCCCGGCGACGCTGCCCGCCACCAAGCGCGCCGGCGCGGCCGCCGTCTACCTGCCGGCCTGCATCAACCGCATCTTCGGGGCCGCCAAGGGCGACGGGCGCCGCCCGAGCCTGCCGGAGGCGCTGGTGACCGTGTCCGAGCGCGCCGGGCTGCCCGTGTGGATCCCCGAGGACGTCGCCGGAACCTGCTGCGCGACGCCGTGGAGCAGCAAGGGCTACCGCGCCGGGAACACGCACATGGCCAACGCGGTCGTCGACGCGCTCTGGCGGTGGACCGCCGAGGGCTCGCTCCCCGTGGTGGTCGACGCCAGCTCGTGCACCCTGGGCCTGCTGGAGGACGTCCCGCCCCATCTCGGTACCGAGAACGCGCGCCGCCACGGCGAGCTGGAGATCCTCGATTCGATCGAGTGGGCGCACGACCGCCTGCTGCCGCTCCTCGACGTGACGCGGCGGGTCGGGTCGGCCACCGTGCATCCGACCTGCTCGACCCGGCACCTCGACTTAGACGACAAGCTCGAGGCCCTGGCCGGTGCGCTCGCCGACGAGGTGAACGTCCCGGTGGCCGCGACGTGCTGCGGGTTCGCCGGCGACCGCGGCCTGCTGCATCCCGAATTGACGGCCGCCGCCACGCGCGACGAGGCCGCCGAGCTCGACGGCCGGCGCTTCGACGCGCACCTGTGCAGCAACCGCACCTGCGAGATCGGCCTGCAGCAGGCGACGGGCGCGGACTACGCGTCGTTCGTGTACCTGCTCGAGGAGGCCACGCGGGCGGCCTAGGCCGCGCGTCGCATGTGCGACCCCTCGCCGCTGCGCCGGTTGTCCAGCCAGCGGCGCAGCCGTGAGCGGCGGCGGCCCCCGTCGAGGATCGGCGTCGCCACGCCGCCGCGGAACTCGGCCATGCAGCGCGGGCACACGGCGGGGAAGACGCGTCCGGCGACGGCCCAGACCCAGCCCCCGCAATCGGGGCACCTGCGTGGGTTGGGGCGCGACTCCATCCGGCCCATGCTCACAAGGTAGCTCGCCCGCCGGACCGGTCTCCTCCTCCATTCCGCAATTTCCGCGTGGGGAACAACGCAACCTTGACCGCGTCCGTCTGTTACAAATACTCGCAACGGAAATTCGCCGAGTTTGCAGGCGCTCTGTGCGCCCGCAAAGCGGGGGAACCATTGGTCGCGTCAGGTGGCGCGGCCGGGGGCCAATCGGTCGCAGCTGCGGCCGACGCGCAACCCGATCAGCGCGAGCCCGTCAGCTCACCTCGTAGGCGCAAGACAAGGATCGTGGAACGGAGAACGTATGAGGCGGACTTGGCGTAGGGAAGCGCCCGTGCTGGCCCTGGCCGCGTGCCTGCTCCTGGCCCTGCTCGCGCCCTCGGCCGATGCGGCGGCACGGCGCAGCGCCTCCAACCCGCTCGACGGGACGGGCATGTGGATCTGGGTCACGTCGCGCTCCAGCGGGGGGAGCCCGGCGGCGATCGGCGCGAAGGCCCGCCGCTACGGCATCCGCGCGGTCTACGTCAAGAGCTCCGACGGGTCCTACATGTGGTCGCAGTTCACTCCGTCCTACGTCGCCGCGCTGAAGGCGCAGGGCCTGCGGGTGTGTGCCTGGCAGTACGTCTACGGCAAGGCTCCCGAGACCGAGGCCAAGCTCGGCGCGACCGCCGTGCAGCGCGGCGCCGACTGCCTGATCATCGATGCCGAGTCCGAGTACGAGGGCCGCTACGCCCAGGCCGACCGCTACATCCGTGCGCTGCGGGCGCGGATCGGATCGAGCTACCCGCTCGGCGTCGCGCCGTTCCCCTACGTCGACTACCACCTCGCCTTCCCGTACTCCGTCTTCCTCGGACCGAACGGCGCGCAGTACAACCTGCCGCAGATGTACTGGAAGGCCATCGGCACGAGCGTCGACGCCGTCTTCTCCCACACCTACACCTACAACCGCCTCTACGGGCGGCGCATCTACCCGCTCGGCCAGCTCTACGAGAACCCGTCGCCGTCGTCGATCACGCGCTTCCGGACGCTCGCCACCGCCTACGGCGCCAGCGGCGTGAATTGGTGGGACTGGCAGGAGACGACCAACCGTGGCTGGAACGCGCTCGTCGCGCCGCTGACGACCCGGGCCTCCGCGCCGCGTCTCGGCTATCCGACGCTGCGCCGCGGCGCGCGGGGCGATCTCGTCGTATGGGCGCAGCAGCACCTCATCTCCGCCGGGTTCGCGGTCAAGGTGGACGGGGGCTTCGGCACCAACACGCGTGCGGCGCTGCTGCGCTTCCAGGCCGCGAAGGGGGTGCCGCAAACCGGCATGGTCGACGCCTCGACCTGGCCGGCGCTGCTGCACTACGCCGCCACCGCGGTCGCCTGGGGACGGAAGGCCGGCTCGAGCGCGCGCACCGCGGGCGCGGCCGCCGCCGGCGGGGCGTCGCGACCCGCCTCGGCGGACATCCCGGCGCGCGCGCGAGAGATCCCGCCCAAGGTCCACAGCCGCGGCTGACGCGCGTGGCCGCGCCCGGCTCGCTCAGAGGATCCGACCCCGCGGCCGATCCGAACGTCGCGGTCGTCGAGCAGTTGTTCGACGCCTTCTCGCGCCGCGACGTCGACGGCATGATCGAGGTGATGGCCGAGGACATCGTGTTCGAGCCGGCCTCATCCGAGCTGGCGGCGCGGGAGCCCTACGACGGGCATTCCGGCATGCGCGCCTACCTCGGCGACCTCGCCCGGACGTGGGCGGAGTTCCGCGTCACGATCCACGAGTACCACGGCGCGGGCGAACGGGTGCTCGCGCGCGGGCGCGTGTACGCGCGCTCCGCCAGCCCGGCGTTCATCTCGGACAGCGAGCTCGCGTTCATCTGGCGGGTGCGCGACGGGCGGATCGTGCACGGGCGCACCTACACCGACCCGCACGACGCCGAGGCGGAGCTGCGGCGCTCGGACTGATTCCACTTCGCGCGAGGAGCGCGGAAAGACAGTCATAGAGGAGGGGTGCGGGGCGCCGGCGGCGGGACGATTTGCGTCGTGGGACGAGAAGTCCTTAATAGCGAAGGCTTTCTCGTCCCTCGTGGCGATCCGGCGGTGGCAGCGCTCGCCGAACGACAGCACGGCGTTGTGTCGACCGCGCAGCTACGGGCCGCCGGCGTCGGCAAGGGCTCGGTTGAGCTGCGGGTCCGGCGAAGGCGGCTGCATCGGATTCACCGCGGCGTGTACGCGTTCGGCCATCCGCGCCTGACGCAGCGGGCACGGATGTGGGCGGCGCTGCTGGCGTGCGGCGGCGTCGACACGGCCGTCCTCAGTCACCGCACGGCCGCAGCAGCTTGGGACCTGAGTCCGCTGCCGTCGGGGAAGCTCGACGTGACGACGATGCGGCGGTGCGCGTCGACAGCGAAGCTGCGTGTACACAAAGGCCAGACCCTCGATCCCCTCGATGACGTCGTACGCCAACCCGACGGCCTGCCGGTCACGAGCGTCGCAAGAACGCTGGTCGACCTCGCCGGCATGCTCGCGGCCCACCAGCTAGAGCGTGTCTGCCATCGGGCCGAAATCCTTCGCCGGCTGGATGCCGCCCACGTCGAGCGCCTGCTCGCTGCCCGTCGCTCACGCGGTGCGCGAAACCTCCGCGCCGCCCTGACCACCCTCGCGCCGGCCACTCCCGACATCACCCGCAGCGAGCTCGAGGAACGGTTCCTGGCGCTCGTCGCCGACGCCGGCCTCCCCCGACCCGAGGTCAACGCCGTGGTCGCCGGCCACGAGGTCGACTTCCTCTGGCGCCGGCAACGCCTCGTCGTCGAGACCGACGGCGCCGCGACGCACCTGACGCCGACCGCCTTCGAGGAGGATCGACGCCGCGACGCCGCGCTTCAGGTCGCCGGCTTGCGTGTGGTCCGGTTCACCTGGCGCCAGATCACGCGGGATCCGCGCGCCATCGACGCGACCGTGCGCGCGCTTCTGTGAGCGCTCAGGCGGCCGCGCTGCGGTGGGGGAGGACTCGCGGCGCGCGTTCGCGCAGATCCGCCAGCAGCCCCGCCACCTCGGGGTCGTCACCCAACTCGAGCGCGCGCTCGCAGGCGCCGATTCCCTCGGCGACGCGCTCGGTGCGCGCGAGCGCGTGGGCGAAGCGGGCCCAGGCCGGGCCGGACTGGGGCGAGAGTCGGATGGCCTCCTCGCACACCGACACCTCGGTGCCGACGTCGCCTGCCAGGTGGTGCGCCAGGGCGAGGTCGAGGAGCCCTTCGAGGCTCGGTTCGATCAGGCGGGCGCGCTCGAGCGGGGGGATCGCCCCCGGACCGTCGAGCTGGGCCAGCCGCAGCCGCCCGAGCCGCTCCCACGCGGACGCGTCGCCGGGCGCGCGCTCGGCCGCCCGTTCGGCGGCCTCGGCGGCCAGGGGGATCGCGCCCATGTCCTCGTAGATGCGCGACGCGAAGCGGTGCGGAGTCGGCCGGTCGCTCTCGACGCGCGCCCAATCGCGCACGGCCCGCCCGGCGGCGGGCAGGTTGCCGCTCTGCCAGAAGGCCAGCGTCATCAGGCGCAGCACGGCGGCGTTGGTCGGCTCGGCGTCGCGCGCGTACACGAGCCGCTGTGCGGCGAGCGGGTAGTCGCCCTCGGCCATCGCGTGCTGGGCGGCGGTCATGAACCGCTGGACGCGGTCGGCGCCCGGGTCGGGCTTGGAGAAGTCGACGAACTGCAGCGACCCGGCCGGGATGGTGCGCACGCCGACGGCGAAGCGCACGCGCGCCCACTGCTGGGCGTCGTCGTCGCTACCGGTGAAGTAGATGCCGGTGACCGTCCCCACGCCCCACTCCGGATACGAGACGCAGCGCGCATAGCGGTGCACGACCGAGTGGTCGGGCATGCGGTCGCCGAATGGGTCGTGGCGGCTGCGGTCGGCCGCCGCCTCTCGCGCGCGCTCCTCCTCCTCGTAGGCGCGCCGCCCCTCGTCGGCGCGC